>JALSSO010000001.1 GCA_026984215.1 Gammaproteobacteria bacterium
GATCTCGGCGCCGGGGCGGGGCAGGGGAGGATCGATGAAACGCCTGGCCGATTCGGACATGGATGGAGAGGGCGGATGTCTGCCGCACGGGGAGGGCGCGTATTGTCCCACAGGGCGGCGGGGAGGAAAACGGCCGGTACGGGACCGGCCGCGACAAAGGAGGCTTGGAGTCAGGCTTGGTGCGGATGACGGACCGGGATCCGCCATCCGGGATTCGATCTGGGGGCAGCGACCGGGCGATTCAAGCCCCGTCTCGTTCCCGCCCGGGTGAACCGGGCAGGGCGCGTTGGAGCAGATCGGCATAGGCATCGACGCGACGATCGCGCAGGAAGGGCCATTGACGGCGCAGGCGGGTGGTGGCGCGCGGATCGACATGCGCCTGGATCACCGCCGGACCGGCACCGGCGGTGGCCAGCGGCTCGCCCTGGGGACCGCAGATGAAGCTGTTGCCCCAGAAACGGATCTCCTCGCGGCCCCGAAGCTCCAGGCCCACCCGGTTGGCGGCGGCCAGCGGCAGGTGGTTGGCCACTGCGTGGGCGCGCTGGATCGTGGTCCAGGCCTCCATCTGGCGGGCCTGCTCATCCTCCGGCTCGGCCGGGTTCCAGCCGATGGCGCTGGGGTAGAGCAGCACCTCGGCCCCGCGCAGGGCCAGGATGCGCGCGGCCTCGGGGAACCACTGGTCCCAGCAGATCAGCACACCGAGGCGTCCGGCGCGGGTGTCGATGGGCCGGAAGCCCAGATCGCCGGGCGCGAAGTAATATTTCTCGAAATAACCCGGATCGTCCGGGATGTGCATCTTGCGATAGCGGCCCGCCAGGCGCCCGTCGGCGTCCAGGACCACCGCGGTGTTGTGATAGACCCCTTCCAGCCGACGCTCGAACACCGATCCCACGATGACCACCCCCAACTCCGCGGCCAGCTGCCCGAGCCCGTCGGTGGTGGGGCCGGGGACCGGTTCGGCCAGATCGAAATGGGCGGGGTTCTCTTCGATGCAGAAATACGGACCGTTGTGCAGCTCGGGCAGGAGGACGAGCTCCGCCCCCCCGGCGGCGGCCTCCCGGACCCCCTCGACGACCTCGCGCGGCACGGGGCCGGGATCGGTGGGCGCGGCGTGTTGGACGACGGCGAGTTTCATGGCTGGGCGAGGGGCAGGCTCAGGCAGTGGATGCCGCCATTGTGCGCGATGAAGGCGCGGGCGTCGATGTCATCGGAGGTCAGACGAGCTCGATCAGCCGCTCACCCTGCTCCAGGGCGCGCAGGATTTCCGGCAAGGCCCGTTCGAATGCGCCGAGGAGCTGGGCGCGCGTGGTATTGCCCAGCCTCACCCAGACGACAGCCGCTCCATTGGGGCGGAGCCGCAGCAGCGTGGGAAAGTCCTCGTCCTTGGTGATGAGCGTGACGTGGTTGTGCCCTGCGTAGGTCCAGATGCGTTCGTCGGAGGCCTGCAGGAAACCCACGTCCGCCACGTGTTCGGCGGCTTGCCCTTGGGAGGACAGCCAGCGGGCCAGGGCGGGCGGCAGCTGGGCGTCCACCAGCCAGCGCACGGACTCACGCCACGCGCAGGACGCGGTGGTCCGCCTGGAGCGCCGCGTACCGCAGCGCGGCGGTGATGTCCTCGTCTTCCAGATAGGGGTAGTCGGCGAGGATCGTCTCGCGGGTGGCCCCGGCCGCCAGCATCTCGAGAATATCGGTCACGCGCACGCGCATCCCGCGGATGCACGGCCGACCACCGCACATCCGGGGATCGATGGTGATACGTTCCAAGGGGTTCATGGGCGCTTCAGCAGGAGAGATGCCCAGTTTCGGGCAAGTATAGCTCGCGGTGCTCGGGCCTGCGTGGCTCACGCTCGGGCGAAGGGCAGGCTCAGGCAGTGGATGCCGCCATTGTGCGCGATGAAGGCGCGGGCGTCGATGGGGACGATCTCCCGCTCCGGGAACAGCGCCGCCAGGGCGCGGCCGGCCGCTTCGTCCTGGGGCCGGCCGAAGCGGGGGACCAGGACGGCCCCGTTGACGATCAGGAAATTGACGTAGCTCGCCGGCAGTCGGCGGGCCCCGTCATGGAGGCCCGGCAGCGGGATGGGCAGGGGCACCAGCCGGTACGGCTGGCCGTCGGGTGCGCGCAACCCCGCAAGTTCCCGACGCAGGGCCTGGAGTGGTGCGAAATGGGGATCCCCGGGATCCTCGCAGGCGGCGTGGACCAGAGTGCCCGGGCCGGCGAAGCGGACCAGGTTGTCCACGTGTCCGTCGGTGTCGTCTCCTTCCAGCCGGCCGGCCCGGATCCAATGGATTCGTTCGGCACCCAGATGGGCCTGGAGCAGGTGGGTGACGGCGGTGCGCGTGATGTCTGGATTGCGGAACGGGTCGAGCAGGCAGTGCTCGGATGCGAGCAGGGTGCCGCGGCCGTCGGTGTCGATGGCCCCGCCCTCCAGCACCAGGGGCACCCGGCGCACGGGCAGGCCGTCGAAGGCGCCCTGGGCGGCCAGGATGGTGGTCAGCCGGTCGTCCTGGGCGGCCGGGTATTTGCCCCCCCAGCCGTCGAAGCGAAAGTCCACGAGCTCGACGCCGCGCCCGGTGCGAACCGAGAGCGGGCCGATGTCCCGGGCCCAGGTGTCGTCGTAGGGGGCCACGGCCCAGCGCAGGCGCCCCGGCGCGATCCCGCGCCGCAGGCAGCGGTTTTCCACATGCGCGCGGTGTTCCGGGTCCCGGCACACCAGCAGGACGTCCTCGAAGCGGGTCACCGCCGCGGCGAGTTCCAGGAAGGCGCCCTCGGCGCGTTCCAGGTCCGGGGCCCAGTCGGTGGCGGGGTGGGGCCAGACCAGGAGCACGGCATCCTGGGGTTCCCATTCGGCGATCAGGCGGCGCATGGTGTCGGCTCCTCCGGGCTCGGGACGCGCGGTGGCGACAAACCGGTTATGCTACGCCACCGGCCGGAGTCGGCACGGCTGGGCGTTCCACGGCAGACGATCCATGTTCCATCCCCTGTCGGTCTACATCGGGTTGCGGTACACGCGCGCCAAGCGCCGCAACCATTTCATCTCGTTCATCTCCCTGGTGTCCATGCTGGGCGTGGCCTTGGGCATCACCGTGCTGATCACGGTTCTTTCGGTCATGAACGGCTTCCAGCAGGAGGTTCGCGCGCGCATTCTGGGCATGGTCGCGCACGTCACGGTGAGCGATTTCGGCGGGCGCCTGAACGACTGGCGCGCGCTGCGCAAGCGCATCGAACCGCTGCCCGAGGTGGTGGGTGCCGCCCCGTTCGTGGAGGGCCAGGCGATGGTGGTGCGCGGCGATGGAGTGAGCGGTGTGCTGGTGCGTGGCATCGACCCGGCCGAGGAGCCGAGGGTCTCGGACGTGGGCGAACACATGATTGCCGGGTCGCTGGAGGATCTGACCCCGGGCGGCTACCGCATCGTGTTGGGGGCCGAGCTGGCCCGGATGTTGGGCGTGATCCCGGGCGACCGGGTGATCCTGGTGGCTCCGGAGGCGACGGTGACGCCCGCGGGAATCCTGCCGAAGCTGCGCCGGTTTACTGTGAGCGGCATCTTCGAGGTGGGCATGGGGGACTATGACCGAGGCGTGGCGTTGATGCACCTCGACGACGCCCGGCGTCTGTTTCGATTGGGTGATGCGGTCACCGGGCTGCGCCTGAAACTCGCCGACCTGTTCCAGGCGCCTTGGGTGGCCCATGAGCTCACGCGCGCACTGGGCGGCCGTTACTGGGTACAGGACTGGACGCGGCAGTACGCCAACTATTTCCGGGCGGTACGCATGGAAAAGACCATGATGTTCATCATCCTGGCCCTGATCATCGGTGTCGCGGCCTTCAATATCGTCTCCACCCTGGTGATGCTGGTCACCGACAAGCAGGCCGACATCGCCATCCTGCGCACCCTCGGGCTCACCCCGGCACGGGTGATGGGCATCTTCGTGGTGCAGGGTTCCACCATCGGCCTGCTGGGAACCGCCCTGGGGATCGTGGGTGGGGTGGTCCTGGCGCTCAACGTGGAGCGCATCGTCCCGTTCATCGAACGCATGATGGGGCGTAAGCTCCTGCCCCCGGACGTGTACTACATCAGTGAACTACCCTCGCAGCTCCAGTGGAGCGACGTGTGGCAGGTGGCCGGGCTGGCCTTCGCGTTGGCGGTGGGTGCCACCCTGTATCCGGCCTGGCGCGCGGCGCGGGTGCAGCCGGCCGAGGCCTTGCGCTATGAGTGAACGGCCCGCCGGCGAGGCGGTGCTGCGTTGCGCGCACCTGGCCAAGACGTATGACGACACGGGGGTGCCGTGCACGGTCCTCACCGATGTCAATCTCGAGGTGCGCCCCGGCGAGCGCGTGGCGGTGGTGGGGGCATCCGGCAGCGGCAAGAGCACACTGCTGCACCTGCTCGGCGGGCTGGACCTGCCCTCCGGCGGTGAGGTCTGGGTGGCGGGCGAGTCCATGACGCGGCTGGGGGATGCCGCGCGCAGTCGCCTGCGCAACCGGGCGCTCGGATTCGTCTACCAGTTTCATCACCTGCTGCCCGAGTTCAGCGCACTGGAAAACGTGGCACTGCCGCTGCTGATCCGCGGGCAACGACCCGCGGGGGCGCGGGCGGCGGCTGGACGCCTGCTGGCGCAGGTCGGCCTGGAGGCGAGACTCCAGCACAAGCCCGGCGAGCTTTCGGGGGGCGAGCGCCAGCGGGTGGCCATCGCCCGGGCGGTGATTACGCGGCCCCTGGCGGTGCTGGCCGACGAGCCCACCGGAAACCTCGACCGGCACACGGCGGCGCAGGTGCTGGACCTCATGTTGGAGCTCAACCGAGACCAAGGCACGGCCCTGGTGGTCGTGACCCACGATTCGCGGCTCGCCGCCCGCATGCAGCGGGTCTATGAGCTGGTCGATGGTGTATTGTGCCTGCGGGCCGAACCGGGCTGAGCCGGCCGACCACCGATGGGGCGCGTCGCCGCTCCGATCACCGTGGAATCGCGGGCCACGGCCGAGCCTCCACCACGGCTCCGCGGCCGGCGTGCATGGCGCCGGTGTTTCAGCCGGCGCCGCTCCCACTCGCGCAGGACGTGCCAGCGCCAAATGCCGCGAATCAAGACATAGCCCAGCACGGCCGCCGCCACCCCGACGAGGGCGCTGCCCAGGAACAGCGGGGCCCAGATGTGATCGAACTCGTCCTTCAGCCACTGGAGGCTGGCCTCGAAGGCGGGGGCCTGGTCATCCTGCCCGAGGATCCAGGCGCCGATGCGATAAGTGGTGTAGAAGATGGGCGGTATGGTGAGCGGATTGGTGATCCATACCAGGGCCACGGACATGGGCAGATTGACCCGGCAGAAGATGGCCAGGGCGGCCGCGAGGACCATCTGGCCGGGCAGGGGCACGAAGGCGCAGAACAGACCCACGGCCATGGCGCCGGCCGCCGAGCGCCGATTGAGGTGCCAGAGGTTGGGTTCGTGGAGCAGATCGCCGAACACGCGCCGCAACGTACGGTGCCGGCGCACGTGGTGTGGTTCGGGCAGGTAGCGCTTGATGAATTTGCGCGGCATGGGTGGCGTTCACTCGCGGCGGAACACGCCCGCAGCCGGCGCGGACCCGCTGAAACGCGCGCGGGACGGGAGGATTGAAGCGCTCATCCGCTGCTGCTCTCCAACCAAGGCCGCAAGGGGTGTCGTGCGGGAGAACCGGGGCGCGTCCATGACGCAGCCTCAGGGTATCACGGATCGGCCGGGGGTGGCATGGCGGCGCTCGCCTTCTTGATCGGAGTCATGGCCTTGCAGCCGTTGGCGACGCTGCCGGCGCCGACGCTGGTCGCCGCGTGCAC
>JALSSO010000002.1 GCA_026984215.1 Gammaproteobacteria bacterium
GCCGATCCGCTCAATCTGTTCCTGGTGGTGGAGAAGGGCGACCATCACATCACCGTGCTCGACGGCGACCGATTCGAACCCATCGGCCGATTCAAGACGCATTATGCGTTGCACGGCGGCCCGAAGTTCTCCCCGGACGGCCGGATCGTCTATCTGGCCTCTCGGGACGGTTGGATCAGTCGCTTCGATCTCTACAACCTCAAGACCACCGCCGAGATCCGCGTGGCCCTCAACACACGCAATCTGGCGGTCTCACCGGATGGCCGCTATGTGCTGGCGGGCAACACACTGCCCCGCACCCTGGTGCTCTTGGACGCCTCGGACCTGAGCCTGGTGCGCGTGATCCCGGTGGTCTCCGAGACGGGGGCGCGCTCGCGCGTGAGCGCCGTCTATCAGGCCGCACCCCGCGGCAGCTTCATCGTGGCCCTGAAAGACATCCCCGAGATCTGGGAGCTGCGCGTGCAGAACCGCGACGCGCGGATCCGGCACATCGACGTCGAGGCCCCGCTGGACGATTTCTTCTTCGACCCTTCGTACCGCCACCTGATCGGTGCCAACCGCCAGGCCGAGACCGGGGAGGTCATCGACCTGGACACGGGGAAGAAGGTGGCCGAACTGGAGCTGCCCGGCATGCCGCACCTGGGTTCGGGCATCGTCTGGCAATACCAGGGCCGGCCCGTGTTCGCCACCCCGCATCTGAAAGAAGGGAAGGTCTCGGTCATCGACATGCGCGACTGGAAGGTGATCAAGCGCATCGAGACGCTCGGCCCCGGCTTTTTCATGCGCAGCCACGAGAACAGCCCGCATGCCTGGGTGGACGTGTTTTTCGGCCCCAACAAGGACGCCATGCACGTGATCGACAAACAAAAGCTCGAGATCGTGGCCACCTTGAGGCCGGAGCCCGGCAAGGTGGCCGCCCACGTGGAGTTCGACCGGTATGGGCGCCATGCCTTGGTGAGCATTTGGGACAACGATGGCGCCGTGGTGGTCTATGACGACCGCACGCTCAAGGAGGTCAAGCGCCTGCCCATGAAGAAGCCCTCGGGCAAGTACAACGTGTACAACAAGATCACCCGCTCGGCGGGCACGAGCCACTGAGCGGGAACGGGCTCAGCCACGAACGCATTTGCCGCGCAGCTTGAGGACGTCCGGGATCCGGATGCGATTGGCCTCGACCTCGAGCAGGCCTTCGGTGGCCAGTTCGTGCAGGATCCGTGAAAACGTCTCCGGCGTCAGGTTCAATCGCGCGGCGATGACGTGCTTGCGCGCGGGAAGCCGCACCTCGGCGGTGTTGCTGGTTTCGTCCGCCCGCAGCGACAGCACGTAGCGGACCACGCGTTCCCGGGCCGAGTGCAGACAGACGGATTCGATGTCCATGAGCAGGTAGTGCAGGCGCTGGCTGAGTCCGGCAAGCATGCGTCGCACCAGGGGCGAGGTGTCCTTCAAAGCCTCGGTGACCGCGCGCTTGGGGATCAGGAGCAGCTCCGTGCGTTCCAGCGCCGTCGCGGTCACCGGAGCGGGGCAGTCCAGGAATGCGAGCGCCTCGCCGAAGCTGTGGTTGGGCGTGATGAGATCGACGATGCGCTCGGCGCCGTCGGGCGCCATGATCGAGAGTTTCACGAGGCCGTCCACGACCACGTAGATTCCCTCGGGGCGTTCTCCGGCGGTGAACAGCGCTTCGCCGCGTTTGAGTTCGAAGCGGCGCACCGCCGAGGCGATTTCGCCGATCTCCTCCGGTTTCAGCGCGGAAAACAGCGGCACGTGGGCCAGGGTGGCGACCAGAGCATCCTGCGCGGCCCGGCTGGCCGTTCGTGTCTGCACCTGGGCTCCTCCTCGTATACTGTCCATCCGTGATCGTTTCTGCGCCCGGTGCACCGGGTGCGACATGACACCGCTACTTCCTCT
>JALSSO010000003.1 GCA_026984215.1 Gammaproteobacteria bacterium
GCGGATGGGTGAGATTGTGGTCGATGGTTTCGATGAGGTCACGGGTGTCGGTGCCCAACACCTGCAGCTTCTCCTCGTCGCCGGTGGCGGGTACGTAGCCCCGCGCGGTCAGCCGGTACTCGCCGTGAGGCGTGATCTCGATGGCGCCGACACGAAGCAACTCGTCGGCCATGGCGCGCGGGGTCATGTCGCCGCTGTGACGCCGCACCAATTGCGAAAAGCTGCGAGGACCGTCGAAGGGCAGGCTGTCCGGGTCTCCCTTGCGATCCAGAAAGTCGGGGTCGTGCAGCCATCCGGAGATGATCCGCGCGGCCCGGTTGTAGCGCTCATCGAGCTCGACCCGTTCCACCGGCGGCAACTGGCGCAGGCGTGCCACCTCCTTGCGACTGAGGCCGGTGAGGACCGCGATGCGGGAGGTGGACTGCTTCTTTCCCGGCACGGCGAAGTCCTCCTGGGCCACCTCCACATAGGCCCGGCGCAACAGCTCCTCCACGGCCGGTGCCGAGATACCGTGACGCAACAGGACCCGAACCAGGGGTTTCAGGATGCGCACGGCGGCAGTGACTACGGCCTGACGGTCTTTTTCCATGCGTCCACTCCATGACAACGTGGTGGAGAGCGGCCGGCACGACCGCCCGGGACGGGACGAACGGCGAGGAAATCTCGATCCTTGCGGGAAAAGGATCCCACGCTTGAATGGTACCGTATGTTCTCCGCGCAAGGAGCGAAGCCGATCGCAGCTCCGTCACCCGGCGCCGGCCCGGGCGCAAAAAAGACCCGGGCCGTCCCGACCCGGGTCCAGTTCCCAGCCTGGGGTAGTGCCACTGCGTCAATCTCCCCCGCCACCCGTCAGCTCGTTCTCGTGGCAGTCGGCGCAGCCGATGAACGTGCCCTTCGGGACGGTCACGTATTTCTGGCCGCTGGAGCAGAGCGCGCCCTTGCGATTCTTGCACTTGAGCTTGCGCTCGGTGGCCGTCTTGGAAAGGACCGTGCCTTCGCCGTTGATCCCGTGACAGGTCTGGCAGGCCGCCTTGCCCGTGTGTTCGAACACGTCCTCGTGCTTGTCGTTCCACCGCTGGTCGGGACCGTTGTAGTCGGCGATGGGATGCATGCCGTGTGGACCCTCCAGACTCAAGGGCAGCCCCTGGTCGGTGGGTTCATGGCAGGTAGTGCACTCGATGAGCGTGCCGGCGTGGCCTTGCAGCTGCTCGGCCGCCACGTTGTCGTTGGCGAACGGATTCGCGTTGGGCCAGATGGCATGGGTACTGTTGTGACAGCCCTCGCACTTCACCCCTCCATGGCCCTTGCTGAGCCGGTAGAGCACGTCCACCGTCTGCCCCGAGGCGTTGGTGCCCCGGTTTTCGGCGAAACGCGAGCCGGGCGAACGGCGCACTTCGGCCACTTTCACCGGCGCAGGCGCGCCCGGGACATGGATCTCGCGGGTCACGAAGGCCTGCAACAGCCGGATGCCGTCGGCGGCCACCGGTGCGTCGGCCGGGTGGTTCGGATTCAGTGCGTCCCCGGTATGGCAGGACTGGCACATGGGCACGTTGGCCCAGGGCACGCGCAACGTGCCGTCCAGCACGAAGTCACCCGGATTGTTCGAGGAGACGCGGAGGCTGAAGTCGTTGCCCACCTGCTCCATGTCGCCATGGCAGTCCTGGCATACGACGCCGCCCGAGAACATCGCCCCGCGCAGGCATCGGGTACGCTTGCCCGGATGACATTGGTAGCAGGTCTGCTCGAGCACCCGTTCGGCCACCTGCGGATCACGCCCCACCGGACCCGGCATGGCGGGGAACAGCTCCTGGCCGTTGAACGGCGGCAGCGTGCCATGGTGCTCGTGCATGGCCCGCGACATGGTGACGTGGTAGGTCTGCTGGCGGCCCTGGAGTCCTTGTTCCGGCTCGTCCACGGGACCCGCCTGCGCCAGATCCAGCGCGGGCGAATAGTGGCAGCGTGAGCACTGGACCGGGCGCTGGTTGTCCAGGCAATCCGGATCGTTGGGATCGGCGGCCGGATCGCAGACCATGGCGACGAGCTGCTTGTTGCCATTCCAGTTGCGGTACTCGGACCCATGCTTGGCGTCGTGCAGACGCAGGATGTTGATCTTCGCCGCGTTGAGCAGACGTTGCTCGGGCGTGTCACCCGGCGCATCGTCGATGGTGGCCACCTGGAACGGCGTCTGGAACACGGCCGCTCCCGTGCACTGCGTGCTCTGTAGATTTTGCGGCAGCCGCGGGTCGGCACAGTCGATGGGATCCACGTGGCAGTTCTGGCAGTCCGCCTCGGAAGCCACCGGCAGTACCACATCGATGCTGGCCAGCTCATTGCCGGTGGACTTGTCGTGGGCGGCGATCTTCATGAGGGGATAGGAATTCGGCCGGCCCGCATCGTCCACCGGGAACATCGGGATGCCCTCGGCCGCGAACCAGTCCGCCTGGTGGATGCGCGTGCCGAACGGAAAGTCCACGAAGAACGGCAGGTCGCGGACGAAACGCGTGAAGGGTTGCGGCGTATTGCTCAACCCCGGCATCGGCTGTTGGTCCGTGACCAGCGTGGGCGCGCTGCCGTCGTTCGGGAACAGGCGTTCGAGATCCGGCACCGGTATACCCTGGTCCACCGCGATCGGCTCGAACAGCGCCAGGGCGCTCGGGCAGCCGAACACGTTGACCGGATCCGCGCACAGATGAACCAGATCGGGGCCACCGAGCGCCGCCAGCACCTGAACGCCCGGATACAGCGGGGCATAACCGGCTCCACCCCAGGTGTAATTGGACCCGTAGCCGGACACGCCCGAAGGCAGGGGACGACCGCTGTCACCCCAGAAATTGGTCTTGAACACGCCGGGCAGATTGGCGCTGGTGGTGTTGATCGAATTGCCTCCGGCCGGGTCGTTAGGGTTGGAGGTGGCGCTGTAGCGCATCTCGAGCGTCGTGTCGTCGAGCAGGGCGGGGAGGCTGTTCGCGGTTCCGCGTCGAATGGCCTGCGCATGCACCACGTTGAACGGCGGCAGGATGCTCATGATCTGATAGTCCAGATCGGCACAGTGCATCCCCAGATCGTTGGAGCCCAGCACGCGGACGTTACCCGTCGTCGGAGGCGGCGGGTTGCCTCCTCCCGGTGGCGGGTTGCCTCCTCCCGGT
>JALSSO010000004.1 GCA_026984215.1 Gammaproteobacteria bacterium
GGCGGGTTGCCTCCTCCCGGTGGCGGGTTGCCTCCTCCCGGTTGTTTCGGCGCGCAGTCCGCGGGCGCATGCTTGACATCCTTTTCCACGAAACTCCCGTCGGGGGCCTCGGCGCGGACCCGGCAGGGCACGGGACTCGGGTTTTTCGCTTTGACCTTCCACTCCCCGTCGGATCGGTCCGACCCCAGCACCTGCGAGAGATCATAGGCATTGCGCACGACGATGGTGGCCCCGTCATGGCCCTTGCCCTTGACCTCGAGACGATGCTTTTCCGATTTCCACTTCGCTTCCTTGATCTTGAAGCTGGAGCCTTCGTCGTCGTCGGCATGGATGGGGGGGGAGGCCAGCATCAGGCCCACCGCCGCGGCGCCGACCACGGCCGCGAGGCTCCACGTCGCCGCGGACCGCCGAATCGAACCGGACATCTGTTGCATTGTTCTCTACTCCCGTGGTGCTGAGGGTGCCGGAGATACCCATGATATGGGACAAAGTTCCCATATCGGGTTGACTTGGGACTATAGTCCCATTTCCATGAAAGTCAAGTGGGCAGGTGGATCGGGATCAAAGCGAACATGACTGCAAGGTCCGACCGGTCCGCGACACACCTCGGTGCAGGGCGCCGAGGCGCGAGCACGTGTGCCACCCGCGCACGCGCACCAGCACGGGAAGGACCCATGGATGAGAGAGACGGGCGGAGCCGGCCGGTGTCTAACCCCCCCGCGCAGCGATCCGGGCGGGTTGGGGGGCGGGTGGCAGCCCGAAGGCGCCGGGCCGCTGCAGGTCGTAGATCACCACCGCCTCGGCGGCGTGGTCGGCGGCCGGGTTACGCTGCCGGTGGGCCGCCACGGGGGCGGCCATGGCGTTGTCGTCGGGCTTGTACTTGAGGTGCAGGGCCCGATGCCGCGCGGCCTGCGCGGGCTTGCCCAGGCGTTCCAGAATCAGGCTCAGGTTGTAGTGCGCGGCGACGTTTTCCGGGTCCAGCTCGAGCACGGCCTGGAAGGTGTCCATCGCCTCGTGCAGCAGTTCGTCGCGCCGGGCCTTGCGGTTCGCGCCCCGCTCCTGCTTCGCCCGTTCGAACAGCACCCGGCCCAAGGCGTTGAGCACGCGATAGTCCTTGGAGAAATCGAATCCCCGCTCGCGGGCCTCGCCGAAACGGGTCTCCACGATGTCCCGGAAATTGCCGATGGCCTCGTCCAGATAACCGTTCTGCTCGTTGACCAGCCCACTGTACCAGGCCACCACCCAGGGATAGGCGCCTTGCCGACCCGCGCGGCGCAACGCCTGCACCGCGTCTTCCAGACGGCCTTCCTTGAAATACACGCGTGCCAGGTTGAGGGCCCCATCGGGCCTGCCCGCGGCCTCCACCTGCCGGAAAGCCACCTCGGCCTGGCGTAGCTCACCCTTCGAAGACCCTTTGTTCCCCTTGCGCAACAGCCCGATGCCGTAGTCGTTCCAGCGTTGCCAGGCCGGACCCGGCTCCGGGTAGGACTCGTGAGGAGAGAGGTGGCTTCCGGCCACGGGGAACACCACCCGGTCTTCGGCCAGCGTCGCCACGGGCAGGTCGTTGCGCCGGAAGTCCTCGCCGAGCACGTAGCGCAGGTAGGTGGTGTCGAACTTGCGGTAGCGGACCGCCACCTCCACGGTGACCGGTTCGCGCACGTCCGGCGGGACCTGGAAGGCATAGTGCACCACGTCGGCCGCGCCGGGCGGAATCTGGTGGTTGTAGAGGGCCACGAAGATGTCCTGGCCGTTGCGCCGGTCGATGCGGTTTCCCTCCCGGTCCAGCACGTAGGCGTTGATGAAATGCGACCAGGGGTCCACTTCGCCCACCTCGTTCATGCCGCCGCTGCGCCCGATCACCCGGTCGCCCGCGCGCACGGTGATGTCCACCCACACCTGGTTGGAGTCGGCCGTGCCCTGGGTGAACAGATGGCCCACCTTGAGCGTGCGTACCACCGTCTCCAGCAGATACCGCTTGCCGGGTTCGAGCACCGGAACCCGCGGTCGGATGGGCGCGGTCAACGCGCCGTCGATGGTTCCGCCGGCCTTGATGCCGAACAGGTCCACGCGCAGGACCCCCTTCAAGAAGGCCTTGCGCCGTTGCACGGCCTCCTCGGACAGGCCCACCATGCGGGGAATCGCCGTGTTGGCGGCGGCGAACCGGTGGTCATGGACCTTGAGCTCGCCGCTGGCATCCAGATGCCGCGCACCGAAGTCGTTGGGTGCGGCCTCCGGCGGCATGTGGCAGCGCGCGCAGCGATCCACCGCCTTGGGCGGGTAGTAGAAGCTCTGGGCCCCGTGCCCCGAGACCCCGGACAGCAGGAACGAGTCATAGTGATCCTGGCCGCGCAGCCACTTGTAGTCGTTGAGGGCCTTGGGCAGGGCCACCTTGTGGCAGGTACCGCAGAACTCCGGGGTCCGGTGCAGGGGTTTCAGGAAAGTGGCCTTGTGGAACTCCGGCTTGGCCTTGATGAGAAGCCGGTTGACGGCCCGCAGCAGGGGGGCGTCGCTGAAGGTGAAAGGATAGTGCTCCGGGTCGGTGATCGTGTAGTCGGCGTTGCCCCGCGGACTGTCGATGGAGGTGATGGCGTGGCAGGTGATGCAGGTGATGCCCTTCTGCGAGGTCGGATCGTTCTCGTCGAAACCGGCCTGCGTGAAGCGGCCGCTGAACAAGGGCACCGGATCGTGGCAGGCGGCGCAGAACTGCAGGGCCTGCTTGGCCCGTTCCGCCCCGTCCCGGGCGGTGAGCGCCCGCTCGGCGTCCTTGATGGTGAACAGGTAGGCGGGATTGTTGAAGGAGCTGAAGCGGTGCACGCTCTGCCGCCAACCGGCATGCGTCTCCCGGTGGCACTGGGCGCAGTATTGATCCATGGCCAAGTGCTCGGGGGGTATGGGGCCGCCGCCCGCCACCTTGGCCCGAGCCGGAGCATAGGGGCTCGCCTGCGTGGTGGCGGCCAGCGCCGCCGCGCGCTCGCGCGTGTGGTGGACGTTGTAACCGAGCCCCAAGGCGGCGAAGACGAGCGCGGCGGCCGCCCAGCGCAGGCCCGCGCCCCAGCGGATGCGAGGCCCCGCGAGCCGGTGCAGGACGAACAGCCAGGCCACCAGCAGCGGCGTGATCACATGCGTCCAGTAGGCCGCCTCCCGAACCCGGGGATCGTGGACCTCGAAGAATCCGAACCGCGTCAGCACGAGGCCGCTGGCCAGCAGCGCCAACACCGACGCATAGAGGGCCAGGCCCGCGTGTACCGCCCGCCGGTTGGGACGGGACCAGGCCCGACGCATGTGCAGGACCCCGAAGGCCACCGCCGGCACCAGCAGGAGCAGCCCGAGCGCCAGATGCACGAGGAAGACGATCTGATAGAACCAGTCCTGGAACAACCGCCCGGTGGCCGACTCCAGGATCGTGACGGCCACCAGGTAGACCGAGTCCACCGACAGTAGCGCGAACAGGCCGAAGACCACCCAAAGCAGCCGGCGCAGGGCAGGGGTGAGCACTGGGAGCCGCGAGCGGGGTTGCTGTTCGCTGTTCATCGGGTGTGGTGGTGCGCTTCCTGGTGGATCAAGGTCTCGGCCGGCGGCGTGGTCTCCCAGCGCGCGCGAATGAGCGTATAAGAGAATACTTAACAACCAAGCCGGCGCAACCTCTCCAACTCGATAGCGGTCCGCCCATGACGGCTCAGGCCGCCGAGTGAACGATGCGGTAGCGCCGGCCTGGCCCCGGCAGACGTTCGATGTCTCCCATGTGCAGCCGGAAGTGACCCGCACGCAGATCTTCGAAGTAGGCCTTCAGGGCCTCGGCGATGACCGGAAAAGCGATGTCTCCCCAGGGGATTCCGGCCTCCTCGAACAGGCGCACCTCGAGGCTCTCGGGGCCGGGATGGAAGTCCAGGTCCAGCAACGTGGCGCGGAACAACATGTAGACCTGGCTGATGTGCGGCAGGTTGTAGACCGCGTGCAGGGCCTCGATACGCACGCGGGCATTGGCCTCCTCGCGGGTCTCGCGCAGGGCACCCTGTTGGACCGTCTCGGCGTTCTCCATGAACCCGGCCGGGGCGGTCCACAGCCCCCGCCTCGGCTCGATGGCCCGCCGGCACAGCAGAACCCGCCCCTGGTGAACGGGCAAGGTGCCGGTGACGATCTTGGGATTCTCGTAGTGGATCGTGCCGCAGGCGGTGCACACGTGGCGCTGGCGGTCCTCACCCTCCGGCACGGTGAGCCGCAGGGGGGCGGCGCACTCGGTACAGTACTTCATGCGCGGATCAGGGCAGCTTGATGCCTCCGCCGGGCGTGCCGCCGGCGCCCCCCAGACCGCCCGCACCACCGAGGCCTCCGGCTCCGCCCAGGCCGCCCGCCTCGGGGATGACGATTTGCGAGGCCGCCTCGCGGCGGAGCTCCTCCAGCTCGCGCAGGGTTTCCTCCAACGCCTTCTGGGCAGCCGGGGGAAAACCCTCGATGGCCTCGTCGAGCGTGGAGGCCGGGATCTCGAAGGCCAGGGGCAGCGTGCCCATGGGCGTCAGCAGCTGGGCCTGACCGACGAACACGACCGCGCGTGCGGGATCGGGGCTGCCGTCGGATCGGACGGGCACCATGCGGCGGATGCTGCCCGCGCGTCGGTCGGTGAAGACTTCTTCCCGATAGAGTTGGTTCGGGTCGATGCGCAGGGCTTCGGTGAGCTCGTTCGGGGTCATGATCGTGACTGCCTCTCCGGTACTCGAAGTGGCAAAGGGTAGCAGATCCCCGCGGCCTCGGGCGACGCGGCGTTCGGTGCCGGGGCGCGGATCAGGATCGCTCCCGCCTGGCGCCGTGAATGCGCTGGCCCTGCTCGGTGCGAACGAACCGGATGCCGGCGCCGTCCTCGCCGACACGCGCGACCACTCCCCGCTTGCGGTAGGTCTGGATCAGATCGCCCACCTCGAACACCAGGACGAGATCCACGAAGGCACCGGGCAGGAGCGGGAACCCCTGGGTCCGGAGGAACACACCCGCCTCGCTGGCGTCGGCCGCGCGGCAGCGAAACACCCGGTGGCCGTCGTGGTACACGAAAACGGTATTCGGCGGCAGTGCACGGCGCCGCAACGCACGGCGTTCCTGGCGCGGTTCCATGCCCGATTCCTCCCTGGCCTCTGCGCGGCGGTGACGGGGTCGGGTGGCGGTGGCGCCACTCGACCATCTCATGATACGGCGCCGGTCTGCGCGCCGCTGCGCCGTGTCTCACAAAAGGGACCCTTGCGCGGGCGGCGCCGGGGGCACACCACGGCAAGTGACGAATTCACTCGGAGCGCCCGGCGCTGGGACGACTCTCCGCACCCTTGCGCCAACCGGGCAGATACTCGACGCTGGGCAGGGTGCGAACGGGCTGCGGATACAAGGTCATCAGTTCCAGGACGTCTGGGTCGATGTCGGTGCGCACGGGCAGTCCGAGCTGGCGCGCGTGCTCGGCGGTGATGGGGAAGTCGTGGGTCCAGGTGCCCGTGGCGAGCTTTTCCGCCACGGCGGCGGCCTGGTCGTCGGGGAGCCTTCCCCGCAGCAGTTCCTCCACCGCCTCGCGCACCTGCGTGACCGCCTTGCGCCCCACGTCGGCGAGCACCAGGGTGCGGTCCTCCACGTCTTTCACGGGCTTTTCCTCCACCACCTTGAGCAGGGAGGCGGCGGGCAGGTCTCCGAGCTGGGGATCCACCGGGCCCAGCACGGCATGTTCGCTCAATACGATCTCGTCGGCCGCCAGGGCGATGAGCGTGCCGCCGGACATGGCATAGTGGGGCACGTGGACGGTCACCTTGCCCGGGTGCTGTTTGATGGCGCGCGCGATCTGCATGGCCGCCAGCACCAGCCCCCCCGGCGTGTGCAGGATCAGGTCCAGGGGCACCTCGCGGTCGGTCATGTGCACCGCGCGCAGGATCTCCTCGGAGTCCTGGATGTCGATGTACTTGACCAGGGGAAAGCCGAACAGGCGCATCGTCTCCTGCCGGTGCACGAGCGCGATGACGCGCGAACCGCGCTTGCGTTCGATTTCGGCGATCTTGCGCTGCCGGGCGTATTCCAGCATGCGTTGGGAGATGACCGGCTGGAAGGCCGTCATCAGCATGATGATCCAGAACAGGTCCATGAAGCTCATGGGGGTTTCCTCGTGATGGGGATTCTTGTCGATTCGTCACCAGCGGCCGTCGGGCCGATGCCCCAGGGCCCCCTGGTCGTCGAAGTAATGGGGTTCGCGCCGGCCCGTGACAAGCAGGATGCGGATCAGGAGCGCGCCGGCGAGGAATCCGCCCACGTGCGCCCACCACGCCACCCCGCCCGACAGGTTCAGCACGAAAAGCTGCTGCGTGCCTTGAAGGAACTGAATGAAGAACCAGATGAATCCGTACAGGATGGCCGGCCACTCGAAAAAGAACGGGATGAACAGCACCGGAACCATGAACAGCACCCGCGCGTGCGGGAAGCGCATCGCGTATCCCCCGAGCACCCCCGCGATGGCCCCCGAGGCGCCGATGGCTGGGACCGTCGAGCTCGTGTTCATGAGCACGTGCACGGTCATCGCCACCAGACCCACCAGGAGGTAGAAGGCCAGAAAGCGCATGTGGCCGAGCCGATCCTCGAGCGCCGGCCCGAAGATCCACAGGGTCCACATATTACCCAGGATGTGGGCGAACCCGCCGTGCAGAAACTGCGCCGAGATGAACGGGAGATAGTTGTGGGGGTCGAGGCCGTTGAGCGCGGCCCACTCCGGGAGCGTGTAGCGAGCGGGCACCAGGCCCAGTTGCATGAGCATCACCTTGCGCCATGCCTCGGGCAGATGGATCTCCCACAGGAAGACCACGGTGTTCAGCACGATCAGACTGAGCACCACGATGGGGAAGCTGTGTCGGGGAACGGTGTCGCGCAGTGGGAACATGGCGGGGACTCGTATTCAGAAGTTGCGGAACAGGGCCTCGACGGCCGGGTCTCGGCGCGTGGCGTGGGCCTCGACCTCCGCATTGAGGAGGATGGGGTAGGCGGACTCCTCCATCAGGCGCCGGGAGGTGTTGATGTACCGGGAGGCGCCGTTGCGGTCGTTCCACTCCAGGTCGGCGCCGATCAGCATCACGCGCGTCCCCAGCCCGTTGATCTTGCGCACCAGCGGCACGAAGTCCTGGTCGCCCGCCACCAGCACGAACACGTCGAAGCCCTTGTGCACGGCGAGATCATAGGCCTCCAGCGCGAGCCAGACATCGATGCCTTTCTCCTGAGGCGGATTCGTGTTTTCGTTCATGGGATAGTAGTGGGAAACGATCCCGGCGTACATGAGGAGCTGGTCCAGGAATCGGTCCGACTCCAGGGCACCAGCGGCCTTGGCCGCCGACAGCGAAAACCGCCCGCGGAAGAAGTGAGCCTCGACGATTTGGCACAGGGCCACGTCCACCCCCTCACGGCCCGCCACCCGGTGCCGTATGAACTCGTGCAGCCCCGAGAAGGCGAGGAAACTGCCTACTTCGTGCTGGTACTTGTAGTAGCTGCTCACCTTGTGGAAGAACGAGCCGTCGTAGAAGACGGCGATGCGGGTCATGGATCGGTTCATGATCGTCGGATCGTCCCTGTCTGTAAGGCCCTCGGGTGCGCGCCGGGCCGGTGTCCGGCTCACGGCGCCTCGGGCAGATGATTGATCAGCGGCCTTCCGGCCTGCTCGTACCAGGCCAGGATCCCCTCCCAGATCTCCTCGGCGGTCTCCGCGAACCAGAACAGCTCCCGGTCCTCCGGGTCGATGGTGCCTTCCTCCACGAGAAAGTCCGCATCGAACACCCGCCGCCAGTAGGCCTCGCCCACCAATACCACGGGGACCGGCTCGATCTTGCGGGTCTGCACCAGCGTCAGGGTCTCGAACAGTTCGTCGAGGGTCCCGTAACCCCCGGGAAACACCACCAGCGCCTTGGCGCGCAGGAGGAAATGCAGCTTCCGGATGGCGAAATAATGGAAGCGAAAGCACAGGTCGGGGGTGATGTAGGGATTGGGAAACTGCTCGTGGGGCAGCGTGATATTGAGCCCGATGGTGGCGGCCCGCGCGTCGAAGGCCCCCCGGTTGGCCGCCTCCATGATCCCCGGTCCCCCGCCGGTCATTACCACCAGGCGGGAGTCCTGGGGGCCGGCGCCGGAGCGGGCCACGAGCTCGCCGAAGCGGCGGGCGACGTCGTAGTACCGGCTCTTGGCCAGCAGCCGCTCGGCCACCCGCAGCCGCCGTGCCAACGCCGAATCCTCGGGCCGTGCGTTCACCGCCGCGCGCAGGCGCTCGACCTCGCGCCGCGCCGCCGCCGGCTCGCGGATGCGCGTGCTTCCGAACACCACGACCGTGTTGACGATCCCGTGGCGGTGCATGTGCAGCTCGGCCTTCTGGTAGTCGATCTGCAGGCGCACCCCGCGCGTGCCGGGCAGGTTGAGAAAACCCACGTCCCGGTCGGCCTGAATGTAGGTGGGGCTGCGCAGGATGGCCTGCACACGCTGGGGCGCGTCCGGATCCTCCTCGGGCGGCTTGGGCGAGGTCCAGGGCAGGGGGGCCCGGCGTCGGCTGGGGTGCGCCGGTGGCGGGATCGGGCGTTTCGCGCGGCTCATGACGCCAGGTGCACCACCAGCACATCACAGGGCGCGTCGTTCAGCACGCCGTGCGTGACCGACCCCAACAGGCGGCCGAGCCCGTGGCGCGTGTGACCGCCCAACACCAGCAGATCGGCTGCGTGTTGTCGCGCGTAGTCCACCACGGCCAGCTGCGGCGGGCCGGTCTCCACGGCCACGGCGACCTGCACTCCATCGACCTGCGCGGCCAGCGCCTGCAGACGCCGCTCGGCGGCATTGCGCAATTCCCGGGTCAGCGCCACCGGGTCGGGAAGGCTCGGCCCCTCGAGCTGATCGTAGAACGGCAGATCGTCGACGGCCGCCAGCAGCGTGAGCTTCGCGGCGTGACACCTCGCCACGGCGGCCGCCTGCGCCGCCACCATCCGTGCGCCGGGGGTGAAGTTCAAGGAGGCCACCACGTGGCGGTAGGTGTGGGGCCGGGCTTGTGCCGCGCGCGCTTCGTCCTCGCGCAACCACGCCCAGGCCCGATCGATCTCCTCGCGGTCGAAATAGCGCAGCTCGGCGGTGAAGAACGGGCGGATCAGCTTGACCAGGAGCTTCTGCCACCCGTGTTCGCCCACGATGGCGATGCGACGCAAGTCGGCGTCGTGTTCGAGCCCGAAGCGCAGATCGTCCCAGACCGCCTCCCGTTCCCAGCCCTGGAAATCCACCAGTTCCACGAGCAACGAGATGGGGCGCCGCTCCTGCAGGAGCGCCTCGATGCGCGGGATCCACCGCGCATAGTCCTCGTGCGTGAGCCGTCCGCGGGCCCGGATCGCATAGATGTCCGGCTCGTTGACCGGGATCTCCTCCAGCATGCTCAGTCTCCGTGCGGATCGGACCGAAGCGGCCCCAGCAGCGGCCACAACCCCACCGACAGGCGCGGGTTCTCCGGGGCAAGGCACACCTGGTCGCTGCAGGCCTGGATCTGTGCCGCCACCCGCCCCAGGGGCGCCCGGTCGGGGGTGGGACGGCGCGCGCGCACCGGCACCGTGAGCACGGCCTCGCCTTCGTAGAGCCGGAGCGCGCGATCGGCGAACCGCAGCCGCTTGCGCAGGTCGGGAGGGTAAACGATCGGGCCGGCGGCGGCCAGCGCCTGCCCGGCCTCCAGGGTCAATCGGGTGGGGACCAGATCCTCCACGCCGGGATCGGCGGCGTTCACGTGCCAGCCGGGGCGGATGCGCAGGGCGACGCTCACGCGCCCCGAGGGCGGGTGGGAGGGAACCAGCCGCGCGGCCAGACGCACGCGCCCCCGGGCGGCATAGCGCAGCGGCCCGGATTCGCCCTCCTGCAGGATGCGGGCGGCGAGCAGCAGGTAGGGGAACCGGTCCGGCCCTTCCTGGAGGGCGTCGCCCAGCGAGGCGAGTGCGCGCCGGGCGGCATCGGAGAATGCATCCTCCCCCGTGCGCCGCGCCAGGCGGGCCAAGGCGCGCACCGCGATGGCGTCACCGGAGGGCAGGGCGCCGTCGACGGGGCTGCGGGGCCGTGTGAACAGCATCGTCTCGACATCGTGGGCGGTGAGATAGAACGCCCCCGTGCGGACATCCTGGAAACGGGCGATCATGGCGCGCGCCAGGGCGCTTGCCTCGTCGAGCCAGCGTGGGTCCCCGTCGGCGTCGTAGAGCGCCACGAGGGCCTCCACCAGCCAGGCGTAGTCCGACAAGCGGCCTTCGACGGCAGGGCGCCCTGCGAGGCTGAGCCGCCACAGCCGCCCCCCCTCGCGGTGGACGCGCAGGAGGAAGCGCGCCGCCCGGCGCGCGGCATCGAGATAGGGACAATCGCCGGCGCCCGCGTCCGCCGGCTCGGTCGCATCGACCGTGCAAGGTTCGGTCAACGCGCGCGCGGCATCGGCCAGGGCGGCGATCATCATCCCATTCCAGGCCGTGATCACCTTCTCATCGCGATGGGGCGGCGTGCGCTTGGCCCGCTCGACCCGCAGGCGGTCCCGGATGCGTTCGTAGGTCTGCTCCAGTCGCTGTGGCGACAGGCCGCGCTCGCGCGCGAACTCGCCCAGGGGCTGCGGCAGGTGCGGGATGCTCTCACCCTCGAAATGGCCGGACGCGCTCACGCCGAACAGGGCGGCGGCGAGCTCGGCATCGGATTTGCCCAATGCGGCCTCCAGCGCCTCGAGAGTCCAGAGGTAGAAGGCGCCCTCGCGACCTTCGCTGTCCGCGTCGCGGGCCGAGTAGAACCCGCCCTGGGGCGAGGTCAGGTCCCGGAGCACGTAGTCGAGGGTCTGCATCGCCACGCGGCGGAACTCGGCGATTCCCGTCAGCGCCCAGGCCGAGGTGTACAACCGCGCCAGGCGGGCCTGGTTGTACAGCATCTTCTCGAAGTGCGGAACGAGCCATTGCGGATCGGTGGCGTAACGGTGGAAGCCGCCCCCCACTTGGTCGTAGATGCCGCCGCGGGCCATGGCGTCCAGCGTGGCCACGAGCACGGCGAGCGGCTGCGGTTCCGCGCTGCGCCACACCTGGTCCAGGAGCAACAGGAGACGGTTTTCCTCGGGGAACTTCGGCGCCGTGCCGAAGCCGCCGTTCAGCTCGTCGTGATCGGCCAGGATGGCGCGCAGGGCACGCGCGTAGAGCGCGGGGATGTCGAGGTGTGCCGTTCCGTGTCGGGCCGCCATGGCCCGCGAGACGGCCTGGGACAGCTCGGCGGCCGCGGCCTCGAGCTCGTCGCGCCGGGTGCGCCACAGGACGTTCACCCGCTCCAGCAATGCACGAAATTGCTCCGGGGGCAGGTAGGTGGTGACGAAAAACGGGCGGCCGTCGGGCAGGGCGAACACCGACAGCGGCCAGCCCCCGTGCCCCGCCGAGAGCAACGCCGCCGTCATGTACACCTCGTCCACGTCGGGGCGGCGTTCCCGGTCCACCTTCACGGCCACGAAATGGGCATTGATCTCGGCTGCGATGGCCTCGTCGTCGAAGCTCTCGCGCTCCATCACATGGCACCAGTGGCAGGTGGAATAACCGATGGAGAGGAACACCGGCCGGTCCAGCCGCCGGGCCGTGGCCAGCGCCGCCTGGCCCCAGGGGTGCCAGTCCACCGGATTGTGCGCGTGCTGGAGCAGATACGGCGAATCTTCCAGGATCAGGCGGTTGACGTAGCGCGGACGGCCGTCGGGGCCGAAATGGACGGTGCGCGGTTTCCATCCGGGGCCGCGACGTTCGTAGGCGGCCGTGAGCCGGGCCATCAGTTCCGGGGCCATCTGCGGCGCGCCCGGCAGGGGGGACCACGCGCCAGCCGCCAGGCCGGCCCAGCCGGCGACCAGCATGCCGACCAACCAGCCCGTCCAGGTGTATCCGCCGGCGAGGTGGCGCACGCTTGTGGACATGCCTCAGCGCCCGTCCCGAAAGCGCGCCATGAGCTGGTGCAGTTTGTCCCCCAATACGGCGAAGGAGTAGTAGCGCCGGCCGAGCTCGTAGTTGTGTTCCACCATCTCCTCGGTGAAGGCGCGGTCGAACAAGGCCCGCTGCGCCTGCTCCACCGTCTTGCGGTCGATGAAGTTGTCGAAGCCGATGATCCGGAACCCTTGCGGGCGGATGTCCGTGAAATAGATCTCGTAGAAGCTCATGACCAGCGCTCGGCGATAGTACACGGCCTCCAGGAAGGCATTGCCGAACCCTTCGATGAGCGAGGGATAGGTCACCAGATCGGCATGCAGATAGACGTCCTGTAGATCATAGACCTTGTGGCGGTTTTCGAAACAGCCGCGCACCGCGCCGATCCAGTCGGCGATGAACAATACCTTCACCCCCAACAGTTCCGCGTATTCGCGCAGATAGGTCTGATACTCCCGCCCCTCGTCGCCCGCCGAATGCGAGATGACCAGAGCGGCATCCACGTCCAGTCTGCGCACCAGCTCGATGGCCCGTTCGATGCGCTTGCGCGGGACGATGCGCGTGGGTTGGAGAATGAACTTCTCGCCCGGCTCCACGCCGATCTCGCGCGGCAGGGCCGCCGCGTCCCGCGCCGGTTCACGGGGGGGCGGTACCTCGAAGGGCATGACGTTGGGGATCACCTCGGGCACCGCTCCGGAACGCAATGCCAGACGCCGGGCCGCATGGGAACTGATGGTCACGTGGGTGATGCAGGGCAGCATGGGCGGAAAAGCGCCGTGCAGCAGATCCTCGGCGGCCGAGCGCAGGTAACGCCGCCGTTCCCACCAGAAGTCGTGATGGTGGGCGATGGTGGGGATCCGGTTCTCGGCGATGAACTCCGTCAGCGCCAGGCCCAGCGGCACGTTCATGGGCAGACTCAGGGCGTTTTCGGTCACCAGGATCCGGACGTCGAAACGTTGGACGAACTTGCGCAGCTCGGATTTGAGGTGCTCCTTGATCTGGTGGATCTTGGCCGTGGTTTCGGGGGTCCTGATCGCATCCACGAACAACGAGCGGTTGATGTCCTGGATGGCCGGGTGATTGAAGTGGGCCTCGGGGACCCGGTGGGACTTGTCTTCCGGCCAGTCGAGCTCGCCGGCGAAGAAAAAACACGTATGCCCTTGGTCGCAAAGCACCTTCACCCACTTGCGGGTCTCCAGCGAGACCCCATCCGTGCCGGCGAGCCGCGTGCTGACGATACCGATGCGGTGATCCAAGGCTGGGTCCCTCCCTTCTGGTTTCGACGGATGGTAACCCGCCGCCCGCCGGCAACGGAACGCCGGGAGTTGACCCCGGATGCCGTTTCGCTATCGCCGCGGCAGGACACCTGACCCGGAACCACCGGGTCGGTCGCGCTTGACAGAACCGCCGAACGCCCCTAGCCTTCGCGCCTTTCCGTCCCCATCGTCTAGTCGGCCTAGGACACCGCCCTTTCAAGGCGGCAACACGGGTTCGAATCCCGTTGGGGACGCCATAATGATCTGGCCCGCCGTTGGCGGGCCGCTTTGTTTTGGGCGGCCCCCGGGATGAGAACCCTCGGGGTTCGACCGGTCCGCCGGGAGCGGACCGGAACGCGCGCAGCGCGGCCCGCAGGGCGCGGCACAGGGAGGTGCCGCGTAATCCCGTTGGGGACGCCATAACGATCTGGCCCGCCGTTGGCGGGCCGCTTTGTTTTGGGCGGCCCCCGGGATGAGAACCCTCGGGGTTCGACCGGTCCGCCGGGAGCGGACCGGAACGCGCGCAGCGCGGCCCGCAGGGCGCGGCACAGGGAGGTGCCGCGTAATCCCGTTGGGGACGCCATAA
>JALSSO010000005.1 GCA_026984215.1 Gammaproteobacteria bacterium
TGCCCGAAGCAGGCCGCGGCCGGGGACCTCACCGTGGCTGGGCGTCCGCCCTTCCTCGGTTCAGCGAAGTGAATCCGCCGGGGCCGGCGACATGCTATGGGTTCAGGTGACCACGGCGACGACGACGACTTCGGCGGCCACTTCAGCGGTGGTGGCGACGTGCGCCGCCTCCACCGTGACGGTGGAGACATTTGTCGAGGTGTTGCTCCCCGGGTGGTGCCCCCCCTTGCCTCCGGCGATGGCGTCGAGCTGTTCGTCGGTCAGTTCCTGTTGGGACTGCGCGCGGATGTAGGCCTTCGCCTCGTCGAGGCTGATGTCATAGCCTTGCGACGTGGCGAACGCAACCACGGCCTCTAACCCTCCAGATTGCCCCTTGATCGCTTCCTGCAGCTCGGGATTGGTTTTGAGGTCTTGAATGAAACGTTGAATATCGGATTGACTCATCGCCGCTCTCCTTCTCTTTTCGGTGGGTGGAAACAGGTTGATGAGTAAAGTGGATGCCGTTTGTTCGTGCCAGCCGGGGTGACTGCGCCCATGCGCGCGCAAACCGAGAGAGAGTCATAACCCCGTCTCGCGGGCGGCCGCGCCCATGCGCTCGGGGGGTAGGGGCCAATGGAGCTTGGGCATTCAAGCCGCTCCGGCCACATCCGACACCGCTTGGAGGCGGCCACGCTGAGGGGTAGGGGCGATGCCATCCATGGATGGGTCGTCGTTCAAGAATCCAAGGTCGAAGAGCTGTTGGATGGCGCGCGTCACGACGAATATATCGGCCCCTTCGGCAACCAAGCGTTGGACGATTTCGCCACTCGTCAAGCTTCCCATGCGGATCAATGCGCCGAGTTCAGACGAGAAGGCACCCGAGCGGACGGTGTAGCGGACATTGGTCCCATGCAAGACGAATCCCCCTTCGATGCCTTCGAAGCCGAGATCCTCACGGAAGCCGAGGCGGGCTTGCGCGGGAACCGCCTCGGGCATGTAGTCTTCGACCATTTGTTGCATGCATTCCAGGAACTCGCCGGGGGAATCGAAACGGGCCTCGTCATAGACCCGATAGCCCTTGGGCCAGCGCCCACCGGCGGCCGTGGGGGAGACCAACCGCACCGTGCGCCGTGGCATGTTGACCAGAAAGCCGCTGACACACGCGATGGTGGTATGCAGATCGCTCAGGCGCAGGCCATCCGTGCCGCGCCCCCTCGCCGCGGCCTTGGCGCGTCGCTCGGCCGCTCGCCCCGCGCTGGCCTTGCGGGCCAGGGACTCCCGGTTTTGGGCGATCAACTCGACCTCGAGGAGCTCTTCGGCATCGAACTCGGCGTGCACGCGGTCGAGGATGCGCACCGACAAGATCGAGAAGCGGTTGATGGTGGTGGGGTGGCGGCGCTGCAGGGCAAGCACCCTACGGGTGAGGGACACGTCCTTCATGGGTGCCGCGGTGGTAGTCTGCGGCAGCCCTCCGGTGATGTGGTAATGGTCTTCGATGAAACGGTCGTAATCGGGGTTGTCCATGGGATCGGTGGCCCAGTAGCAAAACCCTGTCGATGCCGCGGGCCCGAAGAGCTCCACCGCCGCTTCGAGCACACCCCGCCACAACGCGGCATTGTCCTCGGTATAGGGAAAATGCCCCGCGAACCGGTCTGCGGAAATGCCGCAGAACCAGCAACCTATGGAACAACCCTCACTGAGCTCGTAGGCGATCACCGGATGCACGATCGCATCGGCGCTCTGCCCGAGCTCACTGGCGCCGCGCCGGATCTGGCGCTGTCGCCAGGCGTGGAATCTCGGCAGGCTCTCCTGGGTGGAACCCGCCTCGCGAATCATGCCGCGGTGGGTGATCATCCGATCCAGGTGCGCGTCCCAGAGGGCGGCCAGCGGCCAGCTTTCGGCGCAGCGCGGCGTTTTGCGCCAGCGCAGATGGGCGCTGTGCCATAGGGGCAGCAAATCCAAGGGATCCACGTCGATCCCGTACTTGCGTGTGACCCGTAGGGGATGATCGGCATGCTCTTCGAGCGCCGCCCGAAACCGCGCATCGGCCACCAAGCGTTCCATGAACCGCTTGATCTGGGCGAGTGCACGGCGCTCCGCCGGCGGCCGGGCAGCGAACAGCTCTGGATAACGACGAACGGCCTCGGTGGGCGCGGGGGGGAGGCGGGGATTCGTCTCGATCATCGCCTCCCCCTCCAAACCACCTGGTCCGGTGGAGGGAAACCCTGAAGCCCCCTACGGAAGGAATGAGCGGTTACAGATCGTGCCCCTGGCGGGCAACCGTGTGATCGGCACATGGCGCGCTGCCTCCTCGCTTCCGTGGCACGAGTACGCAGCGCCGCGGGTGATGGACCCTATCGAGAACGTTCACGGGCATGCGGGTGATGCGAATACCGACGCATGTCCTGTCGGACAGTGTAGGGTGAGGGGTGGGGGGCGACAATCGCTATCCGCGCCCGCGGATCCGTGAATTTGCACCATTGGTCCTGGCGCCGCGCAGGGAAGGGGCGGTCACGGGAGGGGTTTGCTACGGTGCGCATCCTATGTACTGGTGCCCCTCCAAATGGAAATGCGGTGCGTGTGCGTGGCTGCTGTGCGTGGGTCTGGTCTCTTGGGGGGAGGTCGCCGGCCAAGGGCTGCGAGAGATTCTGGATGCGGCCTATCGGCACAACCCCGCGCTGGATGCGGCGAGGGCTGGATTCCAGGCCTCCGCCGAGCGCTTGCCACAGGCCCGGGCGGAGTATCTGCCCAGCGTGGGCGTGGCGGCGACCCAGCGCTTTTCCCGCACCGTCCAGCACACGCGGCCGATGAAGGATGGTCAGAGCACGATCAAGGATCTCGACGAATCGCAGCAGCCAAGCTCGGTGCGTCTGTCGATGCGGGTCAATCTATTCAATGGTGGGGCCAGCTTGGCCGCCGCCCATGCCGCGGAGGCAGAGGTGGCCGCGGCCCGATGGGATCTCGACGCCACAGAGCAAGAGGTCCTGTTCCGCACGACGGAGGCCTATGCGACCGTGGTACTGGGGCAACGCCTGGTGGCGTTGGCGGAGGAGGCACGGGGGGAGCTGGAGCAGCTGAGACAGTGGGTGGATGAGATGTTCCGTCACCGGCAGACCACCGCCACCTATGTGGCCGCCGTTCGTTCCAGACAGGCCGGGGCTCGCTCGGATCTCGCCGTCGCCCAAGCGCGGCTCGCGGGAGGACGGGCACGGCTCGAATCATTGGCCGGGATTGCGGTCGGGCGGCTCGAAGTCTGGCCAGAGCTCCCGGAGGTTCCCGCCACGCTGGACGGGGCTGTTTCCGCCGCTCTGGATGCCAACCCGGGTTTGGCGCGCTCGCAATACACGCTGGCGGCCGTCGAGCAAGAGGTGCGGCGTCGCAAGGCGGAGTTGTGGCCACGCATCGATCTGCAGGCCGGGTTCGATCTGGAATGGAACAGCGCGCGTTTCACCGGATCGGACGACTACAAGGAGTTCGACCGGGAGAGTAACTGGAATGTGGGACTTACTCTCCAACTGCCCTTGTTCTCCGGTGGCCGGAACCTCTCTCGGATACGGGAGGCTCAATACGCCGCGGCCCAGTCTCGTGGTCAACTCCACGACACGCGCGCGCGGCTGCGCGCCGCCGTGATGGAGCGCTGGGGCGCGCTGGACGCCGCGCGGAGGAGCGTTGCCGCGCGCGCCGACCAGGTGGCGGCCGCCGAGGCGGCCTACCGGGGCTATCGCAGGCAGTTCGAGACCGGGACGGGCACCACCCTTCAAGACATCCTGAACGCCCACTACGAGTGGATCCAGGCCAAGCAGGCACTTGCACAGGCTCGCCATGAGGCGTTCACCACGCAGGCTGAGCTGCTGACGGTCATCGGGTGGTTCGATGCTCGGCGCCTGGATCTGGGGCCCGCGCCATTCGACCCGGAAGATCACGCGGCGTCTGCACGGAACCGGATCCAGGCAGCGGAGACAAGCCGATGAAGTGTCCACAAGGCGGCGCCGGCCTATGGCTGGGAGGGACCTGGGCGAGCCGGCCGCCACTGGCCCCCGCCCCGGCGGTTTCCCACATTCCTTTACACCACCCCGGCGGCGTGGTGCGCGATGCGGATTGAACGGGGTGTGCAACGCCTCGTGGGCGCCCTGGAGTTGGATTGTGGGCGCCAATTATTGAATCCACGGATCGCCTACGAGGCCTATGGATCGCCGAATCCAGACGCCAGTAACGCGGTGCTGGTCTGCCATGGGCTGACCACCACTCAACACGCGGCCGGCCTTTCGCCGGTGGACGCAGGGCGGGCGGGGTGGTGGGACACTGCCATCGGGCCGGGCAAGGCCATCGACACCAGCCGATACTGGGTGGTGTGCAGCAACGTGCTGGGGGGGTTCGGGGGCAGTACGGGGCCGGGCACGCCGGAACCGACTACGGGACGTCCATACGGGATGCGTTTCCCGCTCGTGACCGTGGCCGACATGGTGCGCGCCCAGCGGCGGTTGGCCGACACGTTGGGCATCGCCCGTTTCCGGGCGGTGGTCGGCGGCTGCCTGGGCGGCTTCCAGGTGTTGGAATGGCTGCGCCAGGCCCCCGCGCGGGTTGGCGCGGCGGTGGTCATCAGCGCCGGGCCGTGGGTGTCGGCGCACACCATCGCATTGTGGCGGGTGCTATCGGAGGCGATTCGGATGGATCCGGCCTGGCGGGACGGTGACTACTATGGTCACGCCCCCCCCAGCGCCGGAATGCGGCTCGCCACCCGCGTCGGAGCCCTGTTCTGGATGACCCGTGGCGAGATGGAGCGACGCTTCGCGCGGCGCCGCGTGTCTGGGCCAGGATTGTCCTATGGTTTTGATCGGGACTTCGAGGTGGAGGCGTTTCTGGGGCGTGTCGGAACGGGCGCGGCCGAGCGCATCGACGCCAACAGCTTTCTCTATCTCATGCGCGCCATGAGCTACTTCGACCTGGGCCGCGAGGCAGGATTGGATCGAGTCTTCAAGGATGTGGATTGTCCCGTGCTGTTGGTGAGTTACGCCAGTGACTGGCGCTATCCACCCGAGGAGACCGCGCTCCTTGCTCGTCCGCTGCGCGCGGCCGGATCCACCGTGTGGCACCACGTGCTCGACAGCCCCTTTGGACACGGCGCATTCGTATACGATTTCAAAGGCTTGGGGCCTCTGTTGCGCGTATTTATTGAAGATGGCGCGCCGGCCACTGCCGCCTCGCTCAGTGCGGGTGGGTCGGCATCCAGTAGTCGAGGCTGAGCAAAGGGTGGCCGCCAAGCACGATCAGGTCTTTTCGCGCTTGGGAGCGTAGCCCGGCCGCCTCGGCCGCGGCTCGGTGGCAAGGCGCCTCCACCAGGTATTGGCGCGAATAGCCATGCGTGGCCTCCAGTAGGGTGAGTGTGCTGGAGCCGACCAGCCGAGAGGTCGTGGCGGTGGGCAGGCAATGGGCCTCGATGGCGATCAGGCCATGGTCACGGATCCAAGGTTTCCAGCGCTGAAACCAACCGGTGAGATCCTCGAGAAGCGCAAGGGCGGGGATCGGATTCCCCTCGGCATCCATGAAGACCGCTTCGGTGCGCGTCCGGATCGATTCCCGGGGGACGTTGCAGCCCCGATAACCGCGCTCGTGGATGGCCGATTTGCACAGGTGCAGGGCCTGGGTCATGTCGAGGTCTTGGGCCTTGAGCCGGGCCGCAATGGCATCGGGATCACCAATGTCTCCGGCCAGGACGATATGGGGGATTCCGGCGCGGGCCAGCCGCCGTTCGGTGGCCCGGCGGGATACGGGACTGGGGTCCACACCGATGGCGAGCAAGGGTTGTTCACGCTCCACGGCGCCGCGCTGGAGCGTGATATAGGCGGCTTCGAGCATACGCCCATCTCCACAACCCGTGTCCATCACCATCTTGGGGTAGGCATGCGGGGGG
>JALSSO010000006.1 GCA_026984215.1 Gammaproteobacteria bacterium
AAACGCAGGCCAATCTGCAGGCACCCCGCGGGAATGTCGCAAGCCTCGGCGAGGCTCTGAATGCTCGCCTTGCGAGGTGCGGCGGGGATCTTGCTCAAGACCTGTGCCGAGACCAGGGCATCCACCGTGGTGGACAAGGCGATCCCGTCGATGTGATGGCAGATGCGCCTCCAGGCGCCATGGAAAATGGCCGTATCGTGTAGATTCATGCGAGTTGGCGCCGAGCAAGACGCGCGAACATGCCATCGCGCGCCATGAGTTCCGCGTATCGGCCGGATTCGACGATACGCCCCTGATCCAAGACGTGGATGATATCGGCGTTCACGATGGTGGAGAGCCTGTGAGCGATCACGATGCGGGTGATGCCGAGTCTGTCCAGGGCATCTTGCACCAGGCGTTGGGTTACATTGTCCAAGGCGCTGGTGGCCTCGTCGAAGATCAGCACCGCCGGCCCGCGGGCCAGGGCGCGCGCGATCATCAGGCGCTGACGTTGCCCACCGGAGAGCGTCGTGGCGCCCTCGCCAAGGAAGGTTTCCATGCCCATGGGCATGGCCTCGATATCAGCGGCGATACCAGCCAGGCGGGCCGCCTGCCAGGCCTGCTCCAATGTGATGTCGGCCCCGGCGGCGATGTTCTGGAACAAGCTGCCAGACAGGAGACGGCTGTTTTGCAGCACGACACCGAACCGCCTGCGCATGGCCTGTTTATCCAGACGGGCGATGTCCTTGCCATCCAGAAAGACGGTGCCGGACTGGGGGGAGTCGAATCCCAGGATCAGCCGCACGAGAGAGGACTTGCCCGCCCCGGATGGGCCGACCAGGGCCACGAACTGCCCCGGTTCGGCGATGAAGCGTACACCCCGCAAGACCCAGGGCTGGTCCGATCCATAACGGAAATGCACGTTGGCCACCTCGATGCGTCCGGTCACCTCGCCTGGATCCTGGCTCCCCGGGTCATCCTCGGGGACTTCTTGCAGGAGGGGCCGCACGCGCTCGTACAGGGGGGCCGCGCTGAGCAACGTGACCAGTGCCTGGGTCAACCCAAAGGTCACGGCCAGGAACTGCCCGAAGGCCACGTGGAAGGCCACGAAGTGCGCGGTGGGCATGACGCGCTCGAGGTCCGCGGCGTCGATTTGCGCCCAACGCTCGGGGGTGAGGTAGAACCCCTCCAGGGCATGGCCTTGCCAGCCAAGGACGAACAGGATTGTGATCAGTGCCAGCGCGCTGAAGGCGGTCTTGCCGACCACGAGCACGTTGTTGAGGTTGCGCTGGTCGAAAGTGAGCGCCTGGAGCCGGGCATAGAGCCGCGCCCAGCGGGCGAAGGCCCGCGTCTCGGCCCCGGCCACCCGCAGCTTGGGTATGGCATGTAACATCTGCAGCACGAAACCCTGGAGACGGCCCCGCAAGCGCTGCAAATCCCGCAGACGCAGCAACAAACGCTTGGACACCCACACGGTGAGCCCGCCGTAGAACATCGCCAGCGCGAGGGTCGCCAGAGCCAACAGCCAGTTGTAGTACAGCATCAGCCCCAGGCTGAACACCCCCATCACCGCGTGGAGCAAGCCGGCCGCGACGGAATGGGACAACAACGCGCGCATGGTGTCGATACCCTGGGCGCGGTTGGCCAGGTCGCCTGCCGTGAAC
>JALSSO010000007.1 GCA_026984215.1 Gammaproteobacteria bacterium
CCGATCCCCGCCGCGCGAGCCGCCCCCAGCACCTCCAGGTTGTCGTCCACGAGCAGGGTGGCCCGTGGCTCATACGGCTCGTGGCGGCGCAGCGCCGGCCAGAACGGGGTCGACTCCTTGGCCGCGCCCAAGTCGTGGGAGACCACGATGCGATGGAAATACCGCCCGAGCCCGGTCTGGCGCAGCTTGAGGTCCACACTCGCCCGGTGGGCGTTGGTGAGCAGAACGAGGCGCCGGCCGCTCGCCCGTACCGCTTCCAGGAACGGCTCCACGTGCGGGTGCACGGCGATCTTGTGCGCCACTTCCGCCTTCAACGCCCGGATATCCAGCCCGAGTTCCCGGCTCCAGTAGTCCACGCAATACCATTGCAGCGTGCCCTGCACGCGGCGGTAGCGCCCGAGGAGTTCCGCGCGGGCCTGTTCGTGGCCCATGCGATGGCGCTCCGCGTAGCGCCTGGGTACGTGCTCGAGCCAGAAGAAGTTGTCGTAGTGCAGATCCAGCAAGGTGCCATCCATGTCCAGGAACACGCTGCGCACCGCGTCCCAATCGACCAGCCTCATCACCCCATCCTTCCTTCAACGGCCTTGGAGTATAAACCGTGCATGCGAAGCCTTGCCCGGAATCGACATCCAGCGCCTGCGGGGATCCCCGCGGTCCGGGAGCGATCGGTTAGACTGGCCGTTCGCGATCCGCACCGCAACCACCCATGAGACACAAGCCGCGAATCCTGTCCATCCGAACGCTGGCGCGCACCCGCATCTTCCACGTGGAGGAGCTGGAGCTCGAGTTCTCCAACGGCGCGCGGGCACGTTACGAGCGGATCCACGGCGGCGCGGGCGGATCGGTTCTGGTGGTCCCCATGCCGGACCCCGAAACCGTGCTGTTGATCAGGGAATACGCCGCGGGCACCGACCGTTACGAGCTGGGCTTCCCCAAGGGTCGCATCGAGCCGGACGAAGGCCCGCTGGAGGCCGCCCAACGGGAGATCCGCGAAGAGATCGGATGCGCGGCACGCGAACTGATCGAGCTCGGCGAGCTCACCATCGCCCCAGGCTACATTCGCGCCCGTACCCACGTGGTGCTCGCCCGCGGACTGCGCGAGGCGCCGCTCGCGGGCGACGAACCCGAGCCCGTCGAGGTCGTGCCCTGGCCCCTGGATGACGTGCGGGGGCTCCTGCGACGTGACGACGTGAGCGAGGCGCGTACCCTGGCGGCCTGGCTCATGACCCGCACCCACCTCCAGGGAGGACCGGATGACTGACTCCATTCCACCCGAGCGCCTGAGCACGCTGCTCGACGCCGCCGCCCACATCGCCAGGACCGCCGGGGCACGCATCCTCGAGGTCCGCCGCGGCGGCTATGACGTGGCCCACAAGGCCGACGCGAGCCCCCTCACCACGGCGGACCTGGCGGCCCATGCGGTCATCGCCGAGCGACTGGCCCAGCTCACCCCCGAGCTGCCTATTCTGAGCGAGGAGTCCGATCCGGAAACCCACCGGCGGCGGCGCGAATGGCGTACCTACTGGCTGGTGGATCCCCTGGACGGAACCCGCGCCTTCATCCGCGGCGATGGTGAGTTTTCGGTGAACATCGCCCTCGTCCACGGATCCGAGCCGGTGCTCGGCGTGGTCCATCTGCCGGTCGACGGCCGGCTGTGGGGCGCCGCGCGGGGCCTCGGCGCCTGGCGGGAGGCGGCGCGGCGCGAGCGCATCCGTACCCGCAACGCACCTCCGGTGCCCACCGTGATCGGCAGCCGTATGCACGGGCGTCCCTGCCTGGAACGCTTCCTGGAGCGGCTCGGTCCGCACCGCGAAATCCGCATGAGCAGCATCGCCAAGGCCTGCCTGGTGGCCGAGGGCAGCGCCGACCTCTATCCCCGATTCGGGCCCACCTCGGAATGGGACACGGCCGCCGCCCAGTGCATCGTAGAGGAGGCCGGGGGACGGCTCACCGATTTCCGGGGGTGCGCGTTGCGCTACAACCAGCGCGACAGCCTGGAGAACCCGCCGTTTCTGGCCTTCGGCGACCCACGCCCCGCCTGGTTGGAGCAAATCGCACAGGTCTCCGCCCGCTGTCTGGAACTCCCACCGGCCTTCCCCGAGCCCTGAACGCACCACCCACTCAAACTCAGACCTCTCGCTTTATCAAAAATCACCCTCTCCGCCGATTATTCCGCGAGGAAGAGCTCCAGACGTACCCACGCCACACCCATGCCCACGGCACAGCGTCCACCCAAAGCCATGACCAGGCGCATGGCCAATTCCACCTCCGGGGTTGCCGCCTCCGCCCCCTCTATGGACTCGTCTTCTTCCCGAGATTCTCTCCCGTCCACCTCCGCATCGCGGCTGATAACCAAGCGCAGGCGTTTCTCATCCGCTACAAGGCCTCGAACATAGAGCGCAGTCCCTTCTTCCGAGGGACCGTGCACGATGCGCATCCACATGGCCAAGGCTTGCACGAACAGCTGCCGATCGCCTGCAAGCCGGGCCGTTTCCTCCGCCTCGCCGAGGGACACCACCACGTTGCGGTGTTGCAAGGCACCGCCCGTGCTGCGGCGCGCCTCATCGATCGCCTCCCGCAAGCATTCGCCGAGCACGATGGGAGCGAGCACGATGGGAGATTGAATATCGCTGTTCGGTTCCTTGTCTAGCCGGACGGCCGCCTTGACCACCGTGCGTACCTCCTGCAGAGCGAGTCCGATTCGGCGCGTCAGCTCCATCATCTGCCGGACCCGTTCCCGTTCCGAACTGCGCGCCTCCTGTAACCACTCCGCGCCCAACATCTGCAGCGCCATGAGTGGATTGCCGATCTCATGAGACAATCCCAGCACCAAGCGGCCCGCGGTCACCAACCGTTTACGCTCCGCTTCCCGTGTCCGCTGCTGCTCACGGGCGGTGACATCTTCCACCAGCAATAGGTATTCCTTGCCGCGCGGCGGGCCGTGCAACACCAACCAACGCAAGCCCAGAACCCGCCCACGCCATCGATACAGCCGCCACGTTCCCAATGCCCCTTTCGCCGGATCCAGGGTACGAGCCTGCCGCACCCAACCCCGCCACGGCTCCACGAACTGATCCCAGGAGTTACCGACCATCATCTGCTCTCGGAGACCACTGATCCGCTCCAGCTCCCTGTTCCACAACACTACACGGCCCTGGGCATTGATCAGCGCCACCCCCACCGGCAAGGCGCGCAACAACATCCCATAGCGCAACAAGAGATCGTCCACGGACTGCTCCCCCGGCGCAAAGGACCACAATGCGCCAGGCTGATCCCCGGCCACCACGCGTAAGCGGCGGTATAACAATGGAGCCGCATCGGAACCGCGCGAGTCTTGGAACAAGCACTCAACCCCGACGGGCCCCAACAATGGAGTGAGCCAACGGCGCAACCGTACCGGGGTCAGCTCCGGCGCCCCATTCCCATGCCCATGCCCAGCGCCAGCCCGCTCCCAGATCAACGCGGCATCCCGCTTGCCCAGCACGGCGCGCAGCCGCTCCCGGAGCGTTTCCAACGCCATGGTCTTTCCCCGCGCCATGTCCCTCTTTCTGACGCGCCCTCCGAGCAGAGAAAACAAGATGAACACGCCTGCGTTGAGGAGCAGAGACATGGTCAACATCCGATCCCAAGCCAAGGCACCCGCTGCATTCATCCCCTGCCCAGAAGACATCTGAAGGGAATACACCTCGACGCTGGTCAGCCCCAACCACGCGCCTGTCCCCACCAGCATGCCGGCCGCCGCCGCTCCCCCCCGCGCGCCGCGCCAGAACAACAATCCCAACAGCGCCGGAGCGCACTGCACGAGACCAACCATGGAAATCAATCCCAGCCCGGTGAGATTCACCCGCCCGGACAGTCCCGCATACACCCCTACGCTCCCTAGGATCACCCCCATCAGCGCACCCCCACGCAGCCACCGCAAGGTGGGCATGGAGGAATCTTTTTTTATCTCACAATCCGTCCGCAGCCGCGCGGGCAGCCACAAATGCTGTACCAGCATGTCCATCAAGGCCAACACACTCACCCACAACATGGACGCGGCCGCCGCCACGGTGATCCACAATACCGTCAAACGCCCCAGCGGCCCCATATAGGTAGCCATCTGCGCCAGGTACCCTCTGGGAGGACCTTCCAACCCCCACTGCAACCCAACCCAGTAGACCACCGGCACGGGTAATACCACCACCGCCATGCCCAAGGCATAGGTACGCAAGGCGGCCGGCATGGCCTCGGGTCGGGGTGCCTGCGTGATCAACAAGAAAAACTGGCGGGGCAGCAGAAACGACAACACCGACATGGCCACGAACCCCACCCAGTCGCCCTGCTCGGTGGTCTGGCGTGCCGCGATCATGCCCGCGCCACTGTCCCGCGCCCAGGTGAAAAACGCACCGATCCCGTCCCACGTGGTCCAGAGCCACCACCCCCCGAGCACCACGAAAACGGCCACCTTGAGTACCCCATCCACCGCCAGCGCCGCCACGAGCCCCTGCTGGGGACCGAGCAACCGCCGCGCCGGAATCCCCATCACACCCGCCCACACGATCGTCCAGGCCACGAGTCCGAAGATCACTTTCGGATGATGGCCATATCCCAACCAAGCCGTGGTGACAAAGGGCTGTTGCATGCGCTCCCACACCCGTGCGGTGATACCTGCCCCTCGATCCCGCACTTGGACCACCGCCCAACCTGTCTGATGGCCGAGCATGACCTCCACTTCCGCTGCCTCCGGACCGGCGTCCACGGCGTTGTTCAGCAAATTCACGAATACCTGACTAAGCCGAAGATCGTCCCCACGCACCCACACCGGCTCCGAGGCCCGCAACAGGATCCGGGGCCGCCGATTTCGGCGCGCCAACGCCACCAACGCCACATTTTCGCGAAGGATTTTTCCCAGCTCGACCGGCTGCAACTCATCTAGCCCCCCACTGCTGTGGCGCGCGAACGAGCGAATCATGGCCAGGGTCTTGTCCATGCGCTCGATCAAGCGCCGCAATTGTTCCAGCAGCTCGCTGGCATCGGCTCCCGCACAAGCCGGTGCGGCCCGCAGCCCCTCCACCAACAGCTTCGCCGCCGTCAAGGGATTGCCCAATTCATGGACCACGCCCGAGGCCGCCTCGCCCAACACTGACAAGCGATCCTGATGCGCCACTTGCAAGCGCAGGCGCTCGCGCTCGGAGACATCAGCCAGGATCAAGATCCGACACCCCAGCTCCGAAGGCAGCGCATCATCCTCCAACAGCGAACACCACCCCTCGAGCCACATCGGCACCTCGGTATGGCACAAGCGCCGTTGAAGGCGGCAAGACCGATCTTGGTGAAGCACATCACCCATGTTGTCCCATACCGTGTGATTATGTTCCCAAAAGGAGCTATCGTCTGTTCCGTGCCAGGGAGGTCCTGGAGGCCCTCCTCGCGGGTCGGAATCCTCAGTCACTACCCGGTGACAGGACATGAACATCCGACTCCACAAAAAGGCACGCACCACCCCGGAGATCCGCCGGGAGATCCAGGCCTCCGACCTGCCGGCCACGGTCCTGGCCCGG
>JALSSO010000008.1 GCA_026984215.1 Gammaproteobacteria bacterium
AGGTAGCCTATAGGTAGCCCCGACGCAAAAACGCCCCGAACTGTCCGGGGCGCAGAATCTCACAACTCATTGATTTTAAATGGTGGCCAGGGACAGAATCGAACTGCCGACACGGGGATTTTCAGTCCCCTGCTCTACCAACTGAGCTACCTGGCCGAAAGGGGATTGCAGATTAAACCGGCTCGGGACGACGGCGTCAAGCGATGTCATGGTATCCTTGGCGGTCATTCCTGTCTGCGCCGGTCGTCTCGCCATGGCATCCCATTCCCGCGCCCCCGATCAGTACCGTTTGATGCCCACCCGCCTCCAGGAGCGGTTGCCCGACGGCACCACGCGATGCAACCTGTGTTTGTGGCGTTGCCGGATCAAGCATGGCCAGCGCGGCTTTTGCCAGGCCCACGTCAATCGCGAGGGCACGCTGTACAACCTGTCCTACGGCATTCTGTCTTCCATCGGGGTGGGACCCATCGAGGAGAAGCCGGTGAAACACTATCGCCCCGGCACGCGGGTGATGTCGGTGGGCAGTTACGGATGCAGTTTCCGCTGCGGAGGCTGCCACAATCTCGAGATCTCGTGGGGGGTGACGGCCCTGGACGAGCTCGCCCGCGGCCAGTCCACCGCGGCTTACGTGACGCCGAGGCGGCTGGTGGAGGCTGCCCGGCGCCACGGCGTGCAAGGCCTTGCCTTCACCTATTCGGAACCGGCCGTGTGGCTGGAATACGTCATGGACGTCTCCGAAGCCGCCCACGAGGCCGGGCTCTACACCGTGTTCGTCTCCAACAGTTTCGTAACCGACGAGTCCCTGGCGCTGTTGGAGGATCGCGTGGACGTGTTGTGCTCGGACATCAAGAGCTTGTCCGACGACTTCTACCGCCGGATCTGCGGCAAGGCGGACGTGGACACCGTGCTCTCGTCCATCGAGCAGGCGCACCGCCTCGGGATTCACGTGGAAACCCGCACCAATGTGATCCCCACCCTGAACGATGACCCGGAAATGCTCCAGGGGATCGCCCGTTGGATCCACGACCACCTGGGCGCCGATAGTCCTTGGCACATTACCCGTTTCTTCCCGGCCTACAAGCTGGATCATCTGCCGCCGACCCCTTCGGAGATCCTGTGGCGCGCCCATGACCTGGCCCGCGCCGTGGGGCTACGCAATGTGTATGTCTACGACGACAAGGGCTGCGACTGCGCCCAGGAGAACCGTCCCGTCGCCGACTGGCTGAGCGAGGATCCCACCGTGCTGCATCAAGTGAAGAAATGCTCGGCCAGCTGCTGCGGGGAACAGGGTGTGCTGCTGAAGAAATACGAGCGGGAGCTCTGAGGACGCTCAGGGCGGTGCCGGCGCCTCCGCGGTGGAGGGAACCACCCGCGCGGCCCCCTCGCCACGCGGGTCGGAAGCCGCCTCCACCCGTCCGGCGCGCTGGTCCCAGATCACCACCTGCATGTCGCCCCACTTCCGGGTGCGACGTTTCACCGTGTGTCCCATGGCCTCGAGCGCCTCGATCACCGCGGGATCGAGCGCGTCGGGCTCCACCTCGATCCGGTCGGGCAGGTACTGGTGATGAATGCGCGGCACCGAAACCATGGCCTCGGCCGAGGCGCCCGCATGGAAGGCCAACGCCGCCTGCAGGACCATGGTGATGATCCGGCTGCCGCCCGGGGTGCCCAGGATGGCCGTGCGCCCCTCGTACTCCAGGAAGCTCGGGCTCATGCTAGACAACATACGTTTGCCCGGGGCCACGGCATTGGCCGCGCCACCCACCAGCCCGTACACATTGGGCTCACCGGGCCGGGTGACGAAATCGTCCATCTCGTCGTTGAGCAGGACGCCCGTCTCCCCGGCCACGAAACCGGAACCGAACGGCCAATTGATCGACAGCGTGGCCGCCACCCGGTTGCCCTCGGTGTCGAGGATGGAGTAGTGGGTGGTATGGGGTCCCACGGGGACCGGCGTGGTATCGATGGGAGCCAGTCGATCACTGGACGTGGCGTGGTCCGGATGGATGCCGACCCGCAGCCCGGCGGCATAGTCGGGCGAGAGCAGCCGGGCCACCGGAACCTGGACATAGTCCGGATCCCCGAGCCAACGGGCCCGGTCGCGATAGGCCCGGCGCATGGCCTCCACCAGCAGGTGCGCGCGCACCGCCCCTTGGAGCGTGTCCAGCCGGTAACCGGAGAGGACGTTGAGCATCTCCAGCAGCACGATACCCCCCGAGGAGGGCAGGGCGGCCGAGACTACCCGCATGCCGCGATAGCTGCCGGTGACCGGTGCCCGTTCCACCACCCGGTACCCGCGCAGGTCCTCGGGCCTCCAGACGCCCCCGGCGGAACGCACCGAAGCCACCAGCGCCCGGGCTACGTCCCCCTGGTAGAATCCCGCCCGTCCGCCCTCGGCCAGGCGGCGCAGGGTGCGGGCGAGCTGCGGCTGGCGCAGGATGAAGCCCGTCTCGGGCACCCGCCCCCCCTGCAGGAAGATCGCCGCCGCCTCCGGTGATGCCCGCAGGGCCTCGCGGCGCAAACGTGCCATGCGCACGTAGCGCTCGCCCACGGCAAATCCCGTCTCGGCCAGGCGGATCGCCGGGGCAAGACTCCGCTCCAGGGGCAGTCGCCCGTAGTGCCGGGCGAGATGGTCCAACGCCGCCGGCACCCCTGGAATCCCCGCGGCCAGGGGACCGTCGATGGAGGCCCCCTGCGGCGCGTGTGCGTAGAGGTCTGGGCGGGCGGCCAGCGGCGCGCGCTCGCGCCCGTCCAGCATCACCTCGCGGCCGTCCGCGGCGCGGTGCAGCAACCAGAACCCCCCGCCGCCGAGGCCCGAGGCGTACGGTTCCACCACGGCCAGGGCCGCCGCCACCGCCACCGCCGCATCGAAGGCGTTGCCGCCCGCGGCGAGGATCTCCAGACCGGCCTCGGTGGCCAGGGGGTGAGCCGAAGCCACCGCCGCCGCGGGAGCCCGAGACGCCGAACAAGGCCCCGCGCCCCAAAGCAAAAGGGCCCCCAGCAGGAGCCCTTCCAAGAACCGGCGCCGCACGAACGCCTTCACCCCTTTTCGGCCATGAGCCGTTCGTATTTGGCCAGCAGCTCCTCCTTGGTCTCCTGGTAGTCCGGATTCTGGGGAATGCAGTCCACCGGACAGACCTCCACGCACTGCGGCGTGTCATAGTGCCCCACGCATTCCGTGCACAGATCGGGGTTGATCTCATAGATCTCCTCGCCCATGGAGATGGCCTCGTTGGGACACTCCGGCTCGCACACGTCACAGTTGATGCACTCGTCGGTGATCATCAAAGCCATATCAGCACTCCATGATATAGGTTCATTGCGGCCATCCTAGCGCATCCGAGCCCTTAGCGCAGCCTCCACGGCGGGAGTCACGAACCGTGACACGTCCCCGCCCAGTGAGGCCACCTCCCGCACGAGGCTCGAGGAGATGAAGGCGTATTCCTCGGCCGGGGTGAGGAAGATGGATTCCAGCTCCGGAGCCAGTGCGCGGTTCATGGCCGCCATCTGGAACTCGAATTCGAAGTCGGACACCGCCCGCAACCCCCGCACGATGGCTCGGGCGCCCCGGCCACGGGCATATTCCACGAGCAGACCGCGAAAACCCTCCACGGAGACATTGGGCAAGCCGTCGAGGCCGGCTTCGGCCAACCGGACCCGTTCCTCCAGGGAGAAATGGGGCGTCTTGGGCGGATCGGCGGCCACCGCCACGATCACCCGGTCGAACAGGCGGGCGGCCCTCCGCACCAAGTCGGCGTGCCCGTTGGTGAACGGATCGAAAGTACCGGGATAGACCGCGAGCGTCGCCATGGGTGGAGTATCCCCGGCCGGCGCCGCCCGGGCAAGCCGGGCCTCAGTCTTCGGCCGCCTCGACCACCAACAGATTGCCCTCGGTCCCGACCACCCGAACCCGGGCCCCGGCCGACAGATCCGGACCCCGCACCCGCCAGGTGGTGTCGTCCACCCGCACCTCGCCGTAGCCGTCGCGGATCGGCCGGCTCAGGGTCAGCACCCGCCCCAGATACTGCGCACCCCGGCGGTTGAGCGCCGGCTGATCCGTGCGCGGCGGATGGCGCCGGCGCCAGCGCACGAAGACCAGGATGGAGATCACCGACAACAGCGCGAACCCGAACACCTGGTATTGCCAGGCAAGGCTCGGAACGAGCAGCAGCAGCACGCCGACCAAGGCCGCGCTCACCCCGATCCAGAGGAGGAAGAAACCCGATACCATCACCTCGGCCCCGAACAACACCAAAGCGAGCACCCACCAGTGCCAGTGCGTGATGGGCAGCAGGACGTCCATCCCTCAGGCCTCCCCCCGTGAGGCGGCCGCGCTCTTGGCCAGCTCGGCGATACCGGCGATGGATCCGATGACGCTGCCCGCCTCCAGGGGCATGAGCACGACTTTCTCGTTGTCGGCGCCGGCAATGGATTGCAGGGCCTCGATGTATTTCTGCGCCACGAAGTAATTGACCGCCTGTACATCCCCCTTGGCGATGGCCTGGGAGACCATGTGCGTGGCCTTGGCCTCCGCCTCGGCCTCGCGCTCGCGGGCCTCCGCGTCGCGGAAGGCGGCCTCGCGACGGCCCTCCGCCTCCAGGATCTGCGCCTGTTTCTGGCCCTCGGCCTTGAGGATCTCCGACTGGCGCTGCCCCTCGGCCTCCAGGATGGTGGCGCGTTTCTCGCGCTCGGCCTTCATCTGCCGGGCCATGGCGTCCACCAGATCGCGCGGCGGCTGGATCTCCTTGATCTCCACGCGGGTGATCTTCACCCCCCAGGGGTTGGTGGCCGCATCCACCACCGCCAGCAATTGCGCATTGATCTTGTCGCGCTGGGACAGCAACTCGTCCAGGTCCATGCTGCCCATCACGGTGCGGATATTGGTCATGGTGAGGTTGACGATGGCCCGGTGTAGATCGGTCACCTCGTAGGCCGCCTTGGCGGCGTCCAGCACTTGGTAGAAGACCACCCCGTCCACGGTGACCATCGCGTTGTCGCGAGTGATGACCTCCTGGCTCGGGATGTCCAGCACCGACTCCATCATGTTGAGCTTTTTGCCGATGCGCTGCACGAAGGGTACGATGACATGCAACCCGGGCGGGAGGGTACGCTGATAGCGTCCGAACTGCTCCACCGTCCATTCGTAGCCCTGGGGCACCGACTTCACGCCAAGCGCCACGGCCACCACGGCCAGGGCCAGCAGGACCACTGCGAAAACGGCAAAACCTTCCATCCGGCATTCCCCCTTCGATTCGTTGTGCCAACGGGATACGGCACGCAGTCTAACCGGCCCGCGCCCTTCCCGGAACGCCCTTCGTCGGTTCCCCTTGCGCTTCGATGAGGTGCGCTCCCACCGCTCCGGCCTGTGTGGACCGGAGCAGGCGCCAGCGTGGCGGCAGCGCCGGCAACGGCGCCGTGGCGGGGAGTTCGGCGTAGACCCATGCCGGGGCATTCAATGCCGCCGGCAACAGGCGGAACACCGGCTCCAGCAGGCCCGACCCATACGGTGGGTCCAGAAACACGACATCGAACGGGCCCGCGCGGCCCTCGCGCAAGAAACGCAAGCCATCGGACCGGACCACCCGTATGCAGGCCCCTGGCAGGAGCGAGACGATCTCGCGCAGGTGGCGTGCCAGGGGCGCGCTGCGTTCCACCAACACCACCTCGGCCGCTCCCCGGGAGGCCGCCTCCAGACCCAACGCCCCGGAGCCTGCGAACAGGTCCAGACAGCGCGTCCCGGCCAGACGGCCCTGCAACCAGTTGAACAGGGTCTCGCGCACCCGGTCCGGGGTCGGGCGCAATCCCGCGGCGGCCGGCACCGGCAAGCGGCGGCCACGCCAGTGCCCGCCGATGAGTCGGATCCCGCCCTTATTCCGCCCGGCCACCGACGATCACGGTCACCATGCGATCGAGATCGAGGTGCCCGGCGAAGGCCTGCCGGATGTCCGCCACCGTGACCGCCTCGATCCGTTTGGGGAAGGTCTCCAGATAGTCCAGCGGCAGGCCATAGAAACCGATCACGGCCAGGTAGGCGATGCGTTCGGCGTTGCTGTCGAAGCGCAACGGCCAACCGCCGGTGATGTTGTCGCGCGCGGCCTCCAGTTCGCGTTCCGTCGGGCCGTCCCGCATGAATCCCCGGAGCACCTCGCGGGCCACCCCCACGGCCTGCCGTGCCTGATCGGTGCGGGTCTGCAGACCGATGAAGAACGGCCCCTTCGCGCGCAGGGGCGAAAAGGCGCTGTAGACGCTGTAGGAAAGCCCCCGTTCCACGCGCACCGCCTTCACGAGTCGGGCGCTGAATCCACCACCGCCCAGGATGTGATTGCCCAAGTACAGCGTGGGCCACTGCGGGTCGCCCCGCGCCACCGCCGGCTGGCCGATGAACACGTGCGCTTGGGTCGAGGGGAATGGAATCCGGATGGTTTTGGCTCCCTCGATCTTCGGCACCGGGGGCAGGGCCGGCGCCCGCTCGCCCGGCGCCAGGCCCCGGGAAAAGCGCGCGGCCAGCCGCTCGGCGGCGGCCCGATCCAGGTCGCCCACGATGGCGAGCACTGCGTTACGGGCCCCATAGTAGCGCCGGTAGAATCCGCGCACTTCGGCCCGCGTGATCCGCGCCACGCTTCGCTCGGTGCCGAGCACCGGGGAGGCATAGGGATGCCCGCCGTACAAGGCCCGATAAAACGCCTTGCTGGCTACGGCCCCCGGGCGCTGCTTCTCCTCCTCCAGCGCCACCAGGGTCTGCCGCTTCATGCGCGCCAGCGAACCTTCGGGAAAGTCCGGACGGGTCAAGACCGTAAGGAACGTGTCCAGGGCCGGGCCGGAGAACGCCGCATCGGCGAGCGTGCGCAGGCTGAACTGCGCCATGTCGCGCCCCACCGAGGCGCTGTAGGTCGCTCCCACCCCGTCGAAGGCGGCGGCGATGGCATCGGCGTCGAGCCCGCCGGCCCCTTCGTCCAGCATGCCGCCGGTGAGCCGCGCGAGCCCTGGATGGTCACCGTCGCGGGCGCTGCCGGCGTCGAAGGCGAGGTTGACATCGAGCAAGGGCAGTTCGTGGGCCGGGGAGAAATACACGCGCAGTCCTTCTTCCGTGACCCAGTGCTGAATCTTCGGAGCGGCCGAGGCCAACGCACCGTGCAGCCCCACCACACACAGGACCCAACGCAGGAGACGGATCATCGCACCGCCTCCCCGGCGCCGGCAGCGGCCTGCACCGGCCGGGCGGGACCTCCGATGGGCAGGGGTTCCACCACCACCACGGAACGGCGCTCGGGTACCAAATACTTGCGAGCCACGGCCTGGACCTGTTCCGGGGTGACCGCCTGAATGCGCGCCACGTATTCGTTCAGCACCCGCCAGCCCAGCCCGATGGTCTCCGCCGCACCGATCAGGCTGGCCTGACGGCTGATGGAATCGCGGCTGTAGATCTCGGCCGCCACCACCTGGGCCTTGACCCGCTCCAGTTCATCCGGATCGACGGGCGCCTCGCGCAGGGCCCGGATCTCACCCAGCAGCGCCTGCTCCAGCTCCGCCACACCGTGCCCCTCGGCTGGAACCCCGTCGATCAGGAACAACCCGTCGTAACGCCCGTAGGTGTTGTAGCCGGTGCCGGCGCTGGCGGCCACTTCGGCGCCGCGCACCAGGCGGCGGGCCAGCCGCGCGCTCTGACCGCCGTCGAGGAGGTTGGAGATCACGTCCAGCACATAGGGCTCGGCGTCATCCTCTCCCTGCCCGAGGGACGGTGTGCGATAGCCCATCACCAGGTACGGCAGGCGCGCGGGCGCGCGCACCACCGCACGCCGCGGGCCGCGCGGAGGCACCGCAGCCACCACCCGGCGCTGCGGCGGACGGTGCGCGGGAACCCGGCCGAAATGCTTCTCGGCCAGGGCCCGGATCGCGGCTGGATCCACGTCGCCCACCACCACCAGGCGCGCATTGGCCGGACTGTACCAGCGCGCGTACCAGTCCTTGAGATCGGGCAGTGTCAGACCCTCGAGATCGCCCATCCAGCCGATGATGGGATGTCCGTAAGGGACGTTGTCGAAGGCCAGGGCGTACAACGTCTCCAGGGCCAGGGCCTCGGGGCGGTCTTCGGTGCGCATGCGCCGCTCCTCCATGACCACGCGCCGCTCTTTTTCGAAGTCCGCCTCGCGCATCAGCAGGTTGCGCATGCGGTCGGCCTCGAGCTCGAAGGCGATCTCCAGGCGGCCTTGTTCCAAAAGCTCGTAATACACGGTGTAGTCACGGCTGGTGAAGGCGTTCTCCTCGCCTCCGTTGGCGTCGATGAGCTCGAAGAACCGGTTTCCGGGATACCGCTCGGTGCCCTTGAACATCATGTGTTCGAGGACGTGGGAGATACCCGTCAGGCCCGGCGACTCGTCGGCCGAACCCACTTTGTACCAGACCTGCAGGATCGCCACCGGCGCCCGGTGATCCTCCCGCACGAACAGCCGGATACCGTTGGAGAGCGTGAACTCGTGGACGCGGAAGGGGTCCACCAGACCCGCCGGAGCCAGAGGGGCCCAAAGCAGGGAGACGATGGAGAACAGGCGTATGAGCATGGACTGCCGCAAACCTCGCGATGGTAGGATAGGGTCCGTCGTTGAGACCCGCAGGACTATGCCGTGTTCCGTTTCAAGAAGCAAAAGCGCCAGACCACCGCAGACCACGCACCGGGCGGAAAAGAAAAAGGCGGGCTGTTCGCGCGCCTGAAGCGCGGGCTGGCCAAGACCAGCGCCCTGCTCACACAGGACGTCACGGAGCTGTTCAAGGGTCGCATCGACGAGGCGTTGCTCGAGGAGATCGAGACCCATCTACTGCTGGCCGACGTGGGTGTGGAGGCCACGCGCGAGCTCATCGACGACCTCCAGGGGCGCCTGCGGCGCAACGAGATGAAAGATGCCGAGGCCCTGCGCCGTGCGCTGAAGGCTCACATGGTCCGCATACTCGAGCCCGTGAACCGGCCGCTGGAGATCCCGGACGACGTGCGCCCTTTCGTGATCCTGGTCGTCGGCGTCAACGGCGTGGGCAAGACCACCACCATCGGCAAGCTGGCGCGCCACCTCCGCGACGGTGGGCTGTCGGTGATGCTCGCCGCCGGCGATACCTTCCGCGCCGCGGCGGTGGAGCAGCTCCAGGTCTGGGGCCAGCGCAACGGGATCCCCGTGGTGGCCCAGCATACCGGGGCCGACAGCGCCTCGGTCCTCTTCGATGCCTTGCAGGCCGCCCGGGCACGCGGCGTCGACGTACTCATCGCCGACACCGCCGGCCGCCTGCACACCCAGTCGAATCTCATGGACGAGCTGCGCAAGATCCAGCGTGTGATCCGCAAACTCGATCCCTCGGCACCCCATGAGGTGCTCCTGGTGGTGGACGCCGGAACCGGTCAGAACGCGCTCGCCCAGGCCCGCCAGTTCAACGACGCGGTGGGCGTGACGGGGCTCGTGGTCACCAAGCTGGACGGTACGGCCAAGGGCGGCATCGTCTTCGCCCTGGCCCGCAGTCTGGGCATCCCCATCCGATTCGTCGGCGTGGGCGAAGGCATCGAGGACCTTCAAGTCTTCGACGCCGAGGACTTCGTGGAAGCGCTGCTCGAACCAGCGGCCGCTTGAACGACCGGGTAGGTGTCGCCGCCTGTCGCACGTCTCTTGATCCGGTTCGAGAACGTCACCAAACGCTACCCCACCGGCCAGGTCGGCCTGGACGGCGTGAGCGTGTATGTGCCGCGGGGGGCCTTCCTGTTCCTCACCGGTCACTCCGGAGCGGGCAAGAGCACCTTTCTCAAGCTCATCACCCTGATCGAGCGGCCGAGCCGGGGACGGGTGATCTTCGAGGGCGATGACATCTCCCGCCTGCCACGCCGGCTGGTTCCCTACCACCGCCGGCGGCTCGGCGTGGTCTATCAGGAGCATCATCTGCTCTATGACCGCAACGTGTTCGAGAACGTGGCGCTGCCGTTGATCATCGCCGGCTACGGCCGACGGGAACGGGAACGCCGCGTGCGTGCGGCCCTGGACAAGGTCGGCCTGCTGGGCCGGGAACAGGCCATGCCCATCACACTGTCCGGAGGCGAGCAGCAACGTGTCGGGATCGCCCGGGCCGTCGTCCACAGGCCGCGCATGCTGCTCGCCGACGAGCCCACCGGCAACCTGGATCCCCAGCTGTCTGCCGAAATCATGCGTCTGTTCGAAGATTTCTCGCGCATCGGCGTCACCGTGTTGGTGGCGAGCCACGACGCCGCGCTCATCGCCCAGATGCGGCGGCCCGTCATCCGCCTTGACCACGGGCGGCTGGTGCGCGACGAGCTCGGAAACTGAACATGCGCAGGCTCACCGTCCCATGGCGGTCCCCCGCCGCGACCCTGCGAACCTGGGGCGCCGACCATTTACGGGTGTTGGGCTTCACGCTGCGCCGTATGGCGCGCCAGCCCGTGGGATCGGCGCTCACCTGTGCCGTGGTGGCGCTGAGCCTGGGCCTGCCGGCCACGTTCTACACCCTGCTCGGCAATCTGCAGCGGGCCGTGGGCACGCCCCGGATCGACGCCGCCGTGACCGTCTATCTGAAGCCGGGCACGCCCCAGGCCCGTGCCCGCGCACTGGCCCAGACACTGCGCGCATGGGACGAGGTGGACGACATCGGTTTGATCACCGCCGACCAGGCGTTGGAGGATCTCAGGGACCAGGGGATCCTCGACGATGCCCTGGAGGTGCTGGACGCCAATCCCCTGCCCCATACCCTCCTGATCACACCCACCCATACGGACCGGGATGCGCTGGTCAGACTGGAGGGGCGCCTCCGCGCCCTGCCGGCGGTGGACGCCGTGCGCCTGGAGTGGAAATGGCTCGAACGGCTGGCGGCGGCCATGGAGCTGGCCCGCCGCGCAGGGCTCGCCCTGACCGCGGCCCTGGCCATCGCCGCCCTACTGGTGATCGGCAACACCATCCGCCTGGATATCGAAAACCGGCGCGAGGAGGTGGTGGTGGCCCGGCTTCTGGGAGCCACGGACGCCTTCGTCCGGCGGCCTTTCCTGTATGCCGGGCTGCTCTACGGCCTGTTGGGCGCGCTGGGGGCCTGGGTCATGGTCGGCGGCGTGATCCTATGGTTGAAGGGCCCGGTTTCGGATCTGGCCACTTCGTACGGCTCCGCGTTCGAGCTGCGTTTCCCCGGCGGCTCGGTGCTGTGGACCTTGGTGCTCCTTGGAGCCAGCCTCGGCGCGGGCGGGGCATGGATGGCGGTGGCCACACAGCTGCAACACAATGACCCACGCAAGCCCCGGGGGGTCGGATCGAGGCGCGTTCCGTGACTGGTTTCATCCCGAGCCCTTTCCTGAACGCAGTAAACTCAGGGCTCGGACGATCCGGGTCCACACCCGGAGCTCGAGGAGGTTACAAGCAGCCAAGGGACTGGCCATGCACATCTGCCTACGGTCGTTCGTCGTCGCCGTCGCGCCGCCCGAGTCGGGGCGGATCGAGCCGCTCACACCCGAGTTCGCCATCCGGATGGACGCCGAAGCGGCGCGCTCGGCCCTCCAGGAGCGTTATCCAAGCGCCCGTGTCGTGGCATTGGAAGCGCGCTACGATCTCACCTCGGTCGACGAGCTGCGTGCATACGAAGATCATGTCGCCCGCCTTTACGCCACCTGCACCATGAGCGGGGTCTGGGACGAGCTCGGTCAACACGGCGGCCCGGAGGCCGGCGCACCCACTTGAGAGAACACGGACGAGGAGGCGGCAGAGCCGCCTCGCTCAGGCGCCGAACAAGGCCGGGAGATAGCGGTCCACGAGCAGAACCGCGAACAGGCCCATGAGATAGACGATGGAATAGGCAAACGTCTGCGAGGCGCGTTTGCGCGTGGGCGCGCGATACAGCATCCCGGCCTGATAGAGAAATCCCGCACCCAGCGCCAAGGCGCCCGCAAGGTACAGGAGACCGGACATACGGGTGAGATAGGGCAGCACCGTGATCACCACGAGCAACACGGTGTAGAGCAGGATGTGCAGCCGCGTCAGCGCCTCCCCATGGGTCACCGGCAACATGGGAATCCCCACCTTGGCGTATTCCTCTTTCCGGTAGAGCGCCAGGGCCCAGAAATGCGGCGGCGTCCAGGTGAACACGATCAGAAAGAGCAGCAGCGCGTTGGCGTCCGGGTAACCGGTGACCGCCGTCCAGCCGAGCAGCGGCGGCATGGCGCCCGCCGCGCCGCCGATGACGATGTTCTGGGGCGTTCGCCGTTTGAGGAACAAGGTATAAACGACCGCGTAGCCCACCAGAGAAAAAAGGGTGAGCACCGCGGTGAGCAGATTGACACGCGCGGCCAGGAGCCAAAAACCGAGGATCCCCAGCACGAGGGCGAAGACGAGTACCTCGCGGGTGTTGAGTGTGCCGGAAGGTAGGGGCCGACCCCGGGTGCGCGCCATGACCGCATCGATGTGACGATCGGCGAGATGGTTGATGGCCGCAGCCGCGCCCGCCATCAGCGCGATGCCCCCCAGACCCGATAGCAGCACGTCCAGGCTCACCCGACCGGGTGCGGCCAGCAGCATCCCGACCAAGGCGGTGAAGACCATCAAGGCCACCACCCGGGGCTTGCACAGCTCGTAATATTCGCCTGCTTTGTCCCACCAGCCCTGGGTCAGGCCGCGCCTGCTGCTGTCGAACGTCTTGGCCATGATTTCCGTCCTGCCGTGTCCAATTGCGAGGTGGCTCGCGGCGCCACCGACCTGTGCCCTGTCCTGCCGATCAACCGATCTTGGAGACCTTGAGCAGCCGTTTGAGATCCCGCTGCATGCCGCGCACATCCGAGTCCGGCCCATAACGCATCATCACGTTACCATGGGGATCCACCACGAACAGCCGCCCTTCCGCCTCCGGACCGAAGGCGGTCGGTAGCGCCGCCACGTACAGGGTCGGCGGCTCCTCACCGCCGATCCGCGGCCCATTCCATTGGGGAGCCGCCAGTACCAGCCACCGGACTCGCGGCAGATCCCGCCCCAAAGACAGGCGAATCTGGCGGGCCTTGAACAATAGGGCCTGGCACTGCAGATCGCAATCCGCGCCCGCTACGTACACGAGGCTCCAGCGTCCGCGGAAAAAATCCGCCGCGACCGACTCCCCCTCGGCTGTCACGGCGGCGAACGATTCGATGGGACGCGCCGGAACGATCAACGTCCCCTCCACCCGGGGTGCCGGCACCGGAAGCACGTCCCGTAAGGCGTACCAGCCCACGGCCAAGACCAGGGGGCCCAGAAAGGCCGCGACCACGAGCCAGCCTTCGAGGCGGGAGCCGCGGACACCACCGGACTCGGACATGTCACTCGCCGCCCGCATCCGTCCGCCTGCGCAAATGGTAGCCCAGATAGAGGACCAGCACGGCGGCCGCCAGCGCGAACCACTGCACCGCATATCCCAGATGCCGGTCCGGAGAGAACGGGGTCGTCGGCCAGCGGCGCTCAAAACCGTCGGCAGCCGCCGGATCCAGGCGCACCAGGTACGGCGCCACTGGATAGGGGAGCATGCGCGAGAAGGCATCGAAGTCCAGATACTGGACCCGCCGGGGCCAACCGACCGCCTCGTCGCTCACGTCCCCGAGCCGGAATCCCTCACCATAAGGGACGTACAAGGTGCCTCGGACATACCGCAGGCCCCCGTCCACCGAGACCTGGGGGAGCACGCTCCGATCGGCCGACGCCGGAACCCAACCCCGGTCCACCAGCACCGCCTCGGCCCGGCCGGGACGGCGCAACGGCGTGAGCACCCGATAGCCCACCCGACCGTCGAGAACCTGATTGTCCAACAGGATCTGAAACGCCGGGTCGTACCGGCCTTGAACCTCCACGGGCCGATACCGCCAAGCGACCGGATCGGCCAGCCGGTCCGGCAGAGCCACAGGGGGCTCGGCGCCGCGTTGCTGCATATGGGCCAGGGCCGCTTGCTTCTCCTCGGCCCGGTGCAGTTGCCAGGTACCCAACCACACGAACAATCCCACCAACCCCACCGCCGCAATGGTGGGCAGGAGACGAGGCCGACGGCGTGGCCAAGACATGGCGGGCACGCCACTCACTTACAGGACCACCCCGTCCACCGAGGCAGCGGTCATGGCCGTTGCCGTATACTGGATGTTTTCAGCTTGGAGCGCCTGCATGATCATCAAAGTCATCGTCGTGCTGCTGTTGGGAGCGATCGTCTTCAGCCTGGGCTCGGGCCTCGTCTTCCTGCTGCGGGACCACGGAGAGGGGAAACGCACGGTCAAAGCGCTGACCTGGCGCATCGGCCTCTCCCTGCTTGCGTTTGCCACGCTGTTCGCCGGATATTACGCAGGCCTCATTCAGCCCCACGGCATCAGCCCCTGAAACTCCCTGTCGCGCCCGAGCCCATTCCCGCCCCACCCCACGAAACCATATGGATTGCCCGGCGGATTCTCGTACCCGCCGGGACCTCGCTTAGCGGGCCGTCGTAAAATGGGGCCGCGAAGCGCGGCGGGGTTGTCGCGCGCTGTACGCCCCTTCGCCGCTCGGACGGGATCCGTCTCGGTCGCTGCGCGGCGAGCGCCTTGCATCCGGACTCCTCTCGCGACGTCTTTTCGACACCTGTTCAGAGCCAGTACACGAAGATGAACAGGCCCAGCCACACGACGTCCACGAAATGCCAGTACCACGCCACCGCTTCGAAGGCGAAGTGGTTGTCCGGCCGGAAATGACCCTTGATGGCACGGATCAGGATCACGGTCAACATGGTGACCCCGAGGGTCACGTGCATTCCATGGAACCCCGTGAGCATATAGAACAGAGAGCCGTAGATGCCTGAGCTGAGGGTGAGATTGAGCTCATGGATGCCATGGATGTACTCCTTGGCCTGTAGCACCAGGAACAGCACCCCGAGCGCCACGGTGGCCACCAACCCCCAGATCAGGTGGCTGCGCTTACCTTCCTTGAGTCCCCAATGGGCCCAAGTCACCGTCACTCCCGACGACAGCAGGATCAGCGTGTTGAGCGCCGGCACACCCCAGGGGTCGATGATCTCATACTGGCCACCGATGGCCGCCGGGCCGTTGGCCGCCACCGGCCATACCGCCTGCCATCCCTGCCAAAGCTCGTGGTTGGTCAGGATGCCGTGGCCCTCCCCGCTCAACCAGGGCAGTGCGAAGAAGCGAACGTAGAACAAGGCCCCGAAGAAGGCCCCGAAAAACATCACTTCGGAAAAAATGAACCAGAACATGCCCCAACGGAACGAGCGGTCCACCTGCTCGTTGTACATCCCCGAGAGGCTTTCGCGAATCACCGTGCCGAACCACCCGAACAGCATCACGATCAGCAATGCGGCCCCCAGGGCCATCAGGGTAGGGCCGACCGACGCCCCGTTCAGCAGGTTGGCGAACCCGATCATCAACGAGAAGAGCGCCACCGAGCCCACGATGGGCCAGTGGCTCCCGTGCGGTACGTAATAGCCCTGAGTCTGTGCCTGTGCCATGTCTGTCCCTCAGTTTTGCGTCTGGGTTGTTTCAGTCTCCGCCTTGGCGGTCGAGGTCACGTCGAAGAACGTGTAGGAAAGCGTGACCGTCTTCACATGCTTCGGTAACCGGGGGTCGATGACGAAACGCAGCGGCAGCTCCCTCGTCTCTCCGGCCGCGAACCGCTGCCGCGTAAAACAGAAGCACTCCGTCTTTTGGAAGTGTTTGGCGGCTTCGCCAGGGGCCACGGAGGGAACGGCCTGCCCGATCAGCGGTTCCGTCGACAGATTGGTCGCGACGAATCGCGCATCGTAGAGCCGACCCGGATGGACCTTCATGCGGTGCACGACCGGGGCAAAGGTCCAGGGCAGCCCCGCATTGACGTTGGCGACGAATTCCACGGTCACCCAGCGGTCGAGGTCGGGCTCGAAGGCCGCCGCCTCCTCGCTCGCCACCCGCGTGGTCTTTCCGTTCAGGCCCGTGATTTGACACACCACGTTGTAAAGGGGAACCAGCGCGTAGCCGAATCCGAACATCGCGGCCACCACCAAGGCCAGTCGGATCACGTGTCTGCGCGTCGCCGGATTCATCACGCACTCAGCCCTTGGCCATCACGAAAAAGAAGCCGACATAGAAACCCGCCGCGAGCAATCCGAGAACGACCACTGTCCATGCGATGCGCCGTTTCCTGCCGGGATCGGTGTCGCTCATACTGCACTCCGAAGCGCGCCGCCGGTGGCCGGATCCGTGTCAGGCCCGGCCACCGGCCAGTCGGATACACTCCCGCTTACTTGACCACCGGAGGGGTGGAAAAGCTGTGGTAAGGGGGCGGCGACGGCAAGGTCCACTCCAGCCCCTGCGCGCCTTCCCACACCTTGTCGTCGGCCTTCGCGCCGCCGCGAACCGCCTGTATGACGATGTACAGGAACAGGAGCTGCGACAGTCCGAAGCCGAACGCCCCGATGCTGGACAGGGCGTTGTAGTCGGCGAACTGCAACGCATAGTCCGGGATCCGGCGCGGCATGCCCGCCAAGCCCACGAAGTGCATGGGGAAGAACGTGAGGTTCACGAAGATCGTGGACAGCCAGAAATGGATCTTGCCCAGGCGCTCGTTGTACATGTGGCCGGTCCATTTGGGCAGCCAGTAGTACACCGCGGCGATGATGGCAAACACCGACCCCGGCACCAGCACGTAGTGGAAATGCGCCACCACGAAATAGCTGTCGTGGTATTGGAAGTCGGCGGGGGCGATAGCCAGCATCAACCCGGAGAACCCACCGATGGTGAACATGATGATGAAGCCCAGGGCGAACAACATGGGCGTCTCGAAGGTCATCGCGCCCTTCCACATGGTGGCCACCCAGTTGAACACCTTCACCCCCGTGGGCACGGCGATGAGCATGGTGGCGAACATGAAGAACAGCTCACCCGACAGCGGCATGCCCACCGTGAACATGTGGTGCGCCCACACGATGAACGACAAGAACGCGATGGAGGCCGTGGCATAGACCATGGAGCTGTAGCCGAACAGCGGCTTGCGCGCGAAGGTCGGCACGATGCTGGAGATCACCCCGAACGAAGGCAGGATCAGGATGTACACCTCGGGATGGCCGAAGAACCAGAAGATATGCTGGAACATGACCGGATCCCCGCCACCGGCCGCATTGAAGAAGCTGGTGCCGAAGAACTTGTCGGTGAGCAGCATGGTCACGCCACCGGCCAGCACCGGCATCACCGCAATCAGCAGGTAGGCGGTGATCAGCCAGGTCCACACGAACAGGGGCATCTTCATGAGCGTCATGCCCGGGGCCCGCATGTTGAGTACCGTGGCGATGATGTTGATGGCGCCCATGATGGAGGATAGCCCCATCATGTGGATGGACAGGATCACGAACGGCAGCGCATGCCCCGTCTGCAGCGTCAAGGGGGGATACAGCGTCCAACCGCCCGCCGGACCGCCGCCCTCCATGAACAGGGTGGAGAGCAGGATCGTGAAGGCGAAGGGCAGGATCCAGAAACTCCAGTTGTTCATGCGCGGCAGGGCCATGTCCGGCGCGCCGATCATCATGGGGATCAGCCAGTTGGCCAGACCCGTGAAGGCCGGCATCACCGCGCCGAAGATCATGATCAGGGCGTGCATGGTGGTCATGGAGTTGAAAAACTGCGGATCCACGAACTGCAGCCCCGGTTGGAACAGCTCGGCGCGGATGACCAGGGCCATGGCCCCGCCGATGAACAGCATGATGAAGGCGAACCACAGGTAGAGCGTGCCGATATCCTTGTGGTTCGTCGTGGTGATCCAGCGCATGATGCCGCTGGGATGCTCCTCGTGATGCGCCTCGTGGGCGGTTGCGCTACTCATCTCTGTCTACTCCTTCCCCGAGAAACTGATGAACGGAAAAAAATGGTGCTGCGATCGCTCAGCCCGCCTCCGCGGCATCGGCGTCCGCCTCGGCCATGGATTTCGCCTTGTGCTCGGCGACCCATTGCTCGTACTCGGCCGGCTCCACGGCGCGCACCACGATGGGCATGAAACCGTGGTAACGCCCACAGAGTTCCGCGCACTGGCCGCGATAGACACCTGGCTTGTCGATCTTGGTCCAGAAGTCGTTGATGAAGCCGGGGATGGCATCCTTCTTGACCGCCAGATCCGGCACCCACCAAGCGTGGATCACGTCATCGGCGGTGATCAGGAAGCGGATCCGCTTGCCGACCGGCACGACCAGCTCGTTGTCCACCTCGAGCAGGTAATTGTCGTCTTTCTTGGCGCTGGCGTAGATCTGATCCGCCGGCGTGGCGAGGTTGCTGTAGAAGCTGATGCCTTCGTCCACGTAGTCGTACTTCCACTTCCACTGATAGCCCGTGATCTTCACGGTCATGTCCGCATCGGAAGCGTCATACATTTGTATGAGCGTCTTGGCGGCCGGCACCGCCATGAAGATCAGGATGGCAAACGGGATCACCGTCCAGATGATCTCCACCGTGGTGCTCTCGTGGAACTGCGCCGGTTCGTGCCCCTTGGACTTGCGATGCTTGAGGATCGAATAAAACATCGCACCGAACACGACCACACCGATGGCCACGCAGATCCAGAAGATGATCATGTGTAGATCGTAGACCTCGCGGCTGATCTCCGTGACGCCCACCGGCATGTTGTAAGGCTGCACTGCTTGCGCCGCGCCGGCCAGCGCCCAGACCCACGCGCCGGCCAGACCGCTGCCCAGCGCTTTTGCTGTTCGAGCCATTGACCCCTCCTCTGCTCAGTTGATGCGTACTAGATATTTGGAGAATCCGAGGCCGGCCGCGGTCATCGAACGGTCGGTGCCGCCGGCAGCAGATCCTGGAGCATCCGGGCGAGTCGCCGACGTTCCACCTCGGTCAAGAAGGCACCCAGCTCCACCCTCCGGCCCGCCGAGCGCAGCACCAGACGGGTGGGATGCCCCCGGAACCTAGGCGGCTCCACGGCCACCTGCGTCCAGTGCCGGTTCGCGCTCCAGCGTCGTTCGGGTTGGCCACGACCCGCCGCCACTTCCACGCGGTCCCCATCGATGGAAATCACTTCACGCCACTGCCCGCACCGCGCGCAGTGATACAAGGCCCAGCCCAGGGCGAGGAGCTCGAGCCCCGCAAAGGGCAGGACCGGCCAGAAACCAAGAAAGGCGAGCGCCCCCGCCACGGCAAGCGAGACGCCGGCAATCATCCCGAAGAACAGCTTGTTGCCGTTCCAGGTCAGGGACTGGTTGGGCCGTACCACGATCTGCACTCGGGCTCCGTCCTGCTTCCCGCCAGGAGCACACGTGGCTTCGACGGGCATCACGCCTTCCGGTTGTACACAGCGGCCGGCAATTCTAAAGGCGGTCTTGACCTATATCAAATAACGATATTCGAATGTATGGATATAGCAGTCACTCGGGAGATCGTGGAAAGGCCTCAAACCCTTCCCGGCGGCGCCACGGTGCGGGCGGAGAGGCTGCGCTCGGCCTTCCATCCCAGTCCGTAGACGACCTCGAAAGTGGCCGGCAAGCGCCCGTCGGGCTGCCGAAAACGCTCATAGGCCCGAACCAGGGCGCGCAGCCGGCCCTTGCCCGTCAGGGCCCGTGGCCGGCCGTGGGTATGATTCTGGGCCCCGATGGACTTGAGATCGCGCAGGAGCCCATGCAGCTCCGTGTAGGTCATCACGATACGCTCGGCGTCGGTGACGGGATCGGCGAAACCCGCCGCCATCATGAGATCCCCGAGATCGTGCAGATCGATGAAATCGCTCACGTGGGTGTGCCGGGGATCGGCCGCGGCCCAAGCCGCCCGCAGCTCGCGGAGCGTGTCCGGGCCCAAGGTGGAAAACAGCGCAAAGCCCCCGGGACGCAGCACCCGTTCGAACTCGGCGAGCGCCGCTTCCGGACGATCGCTCCACTGCAGCGCGAGATTGGAGAAGACGATGTCCACGCTGGCATCGGCCAGGGGCAGGCAGTGCACGTCCCCGCAGACGCACCGTGGGCAACGCCAGCGGTATCGGCGACGGCGGGCCCGCTGCACCATGGGCAGCGCCAGATCCAGGGCGATGACCTCGCAGCCCCTGTAACGCCGCAGGAGCGCGAGCGCCTCGCTTCCCGGACCGCAGCCGGCATCCAGGATGCGTTGCGGGCGCAGGCGGATGTAGCCGAGTCGGTCCAGCATCCGGCGGCCCACCTCGCGCTGCAGCACGGCCGCCTCCTCGTAAGCGCCCGCCGCCCGGCCGAAGGCCGCGCGCATCCGCCCGCGCTCGGGCAATCCCTGGTGTTTGGCCGTCACCGCCCACCCTCCGGTATCATCATCGGCGCACCACCCTGGAACCCCTGACCCGGATGACCACCGCCCTGGGATTGATCCTGCTTGGCTACCTCGCCGGCTCCGTGTCTTCGGCGATTCTCGTCTGCCGCCTGATGGGCCTGCCCGACCCGCGTGAACACGGCTCGGGCAATCCCGGTGCCACCAATGTCCTGCGGGTGGGCGGGAAGCGAGCCGCCGCGCTCACTCTGCTCGGCGACTCGCTCAAGGGACTGCTGCCGGTGCTGATCGCCCGGGCATTGCACGTACCCGACTGGGTGCTCGGGACGGTCGCCCTGGCCGCCGTCACGGGCCATCTCTATCCGCTGTTCTTCGGGTTTCGCGGCGGCAAGGGCGTGGCCACGGCACTCGGGGCGTTTTGGGGCGTGGACCCATGGTTGGGGCTCGCCTGGGCCGCCACCTGGCTGATCATGGCCGCCCTGTTCCGCATCTCCTCGCTGTCGGCGTTGACGGCCATGGGCCTGACGCCGCTCTATGCCTGGTTCCTCACCGCGGACGCACGCCTCACCGGCCTGCTCACGGCGATCGCCGGACTGGTCGTCGCCCGCCATCATAGCAATATCCGCAAGCTCCTGGAGGGGACCGAGTCGCGCATCTGAGACGATTTCACCGCCCGGGCGGACGCAGCTCCGACAGCGGCCAGCGGGCGCGCACGCGGATGCGCAGATCCGGTTCCGCCTCCCCCGCACCCAGGCGGATCGCTCCGGCCAGCGCAACCATGGCGCCGTTGTCGGTGCAGAACGCCGGACGCGGGAAATGCACCGCCACCTCCAGCGTCTCGCCCAGCGCACGCAGTGCCGCCCGCAACCGCCGATTGGCACTGACCCCACCGGCCACCACCAGCGCCCGCGCCGCGGTCTGGCGCAGCGCTCTGCGGCTCTTGATGACCAGCGTATCCACCACCGCCTCCTCGAACGCACGGGCGATGTCGGCCGCCGCTCCGGGGCCGGCCGCCCGGTAGGTATTGAGTGCGAAGGTCTTGATCCCGCTGAAGCTGAAATCGAGCCCCGGCCGGTCGGTCATGGGACGGGGAAAGCGAAACCGGCCCGGATCCCCCTGCTCGGCCAGGGCCGCCAACGCCGGCCCGCCCGGATAACCGAGTCCTAGGATCTTGGCGGTCTTGTCGAAGGCCTCCCCGATGGCGTCGTCCAGGGTCTCGCCGAGCACCGTGTACCGGCCGATGTCCGCCACGTGCACGAGCAGCGTATGCCCTCCCGAGACCAGCAACGCCACGAAGGGCGGCCGGGGCGGATCGGGCTCGAGCATCGGGGCGAGCAGATGCGCCTCCATGTGGTGGATGCCCAGGCAGGGCAGCCCCGCCCCCCAGGCCAGGGCACGCGCCACGGAGGCCCCCACCAGGAGCGCTCCCACCAAGCCCGGACCGGCCGTGTAGGCCACCCCACCCAGCTGATCCCGGGACAGGCCGGCCTCCCCCAACACCCGGTCGAGCAAGGGCAGCAGGCGCCGGACATGATCACGCGAGGCGAGCTCCGGCACCACGCCCCCGTAGACGGCGTGCAGGTCCACCTGCGAATGGAGCGCGTGGGCCAACAGCCCCGCCGCCGGATCATAGACCGCCACGCCGGTCTCGTCGCAGGAGGACTCGATACCCAGCACCGGTCCTTGCATTGCTTTCGACCTGCCCATCGGTATAATTCGCGGGCTTTTCGCGGTACCCTTAGTCGTTTCCCCGAACAAACCCGGACGAACCGTTCTATGCCGAGCATTCGCGTCAAAGACAACGAACCCTTCGACATCGCCCTGCGGCGTTTCCGCCGCGCCTGCGAGAAGGCGGGCGTACTCACCGAGGTGCGGCGCCGAGAATACTATGAGAAGCCCACCGAGGAGCGGAAACGCAAGCGGGCCGCCGCCATCAAGCGCCATCTCAAGCGCTTGGCCAAGGAGCAGGCCCGCCGTACCCGCCTGTACTGACACGCCGCTCATGGCCGGCCTGCTGCAACGCATCCAGGACGAGATGAAGGCCGCGCTGAAGGCCGGCGACAAGCCGCGCCTGTCGGCCTTGCGCCTGATGGTGTCCGCCATCAAGCAGGCTCAGATCGACCAGCGCCGTGAGTTGGACGAGGCGGCCACCGTCGCGGTGCTGGACCGCATGGCCAAGCAGCGGCGCGAATCCATCGCGCAGTACGAGCAGGCCGGGCGCACGGACCTGGCCGACAAGGAGCGCGCCGAGCTGGCCGTGATCCAGGAATTCCTTCCCCGGCCCCTGACCGAGGCGGAGGTCGAGGCGCTCGTCGCTCAGGCGCTCGCGGAGACCGGCGCCTCGGGCATGCGCGAGATGGGTCGGGTGATGGGCTGGCTCAAGCCCCGCCTCCAGGGCCGTGCCGACATGGCCGCCGTGAGCCGGCGCGTCAAAGAACGCCTCGCCACCTGAACGCGCGCATGGGCAGCGCCAACCCGTTCCAGTTCCTGGACGTTCCGCGCCAGGACCCCCCCAAGAAACCCGCACAGATCCGCGTACGCGAGTTCGCCGAGATCTACGGTTCGTTCGACGTGCAGTCGGCCGCCCAGCAGGCCGCGCGATGCCTGCATTGCGGCAATCCCTATTGCGAGTGGAAGTGCCCGGTCCACAACTACATCCCCAACTGGCTCCAACTGGTGGCCGAGGGCAACCTGTTCGAGGCGGCCGAGCTGTCGCACCGGACCAATTCCCTGCCCGAGATCTGCGGCCGCGTCTGTCCCCAGGACCGGCTTTGCGAGGGGGCCTGTACGCTCAACGACGGCTTCGGCGCGGTCACCATCGGAGCCATCGAACGCTATATCACCGACGAGGCGGTGAAGGCCGGCTGGCGACCGCGTCCCCCCGAGGTGGAACCCACGGGCAAGCGGGTGGCCGTCGTGGGTGCCGGACCGGCGGGGCTGGCCTGCGCCGACGTGCTGACGCGCAACGGGGTGCAGGCCGTGGTCTTCGACCGCTACGAGGAGGTCGGCGGCCTGCTCACCTTCGGCATCCCCCCGTTCAAGCTGGAGAAGGACGTGGTCCGCAGGCGCCGGGCGCTCCTGGAGGAAGCGGGTGTCGAATTCCGCCTGCAGACCGAGGTGGGCCGTGACGTGGGCTTCGACCAGCTCCTGGAGGAGTTCGATGCCGTGTTCCTCGGCATGGGCACCTACACCTATATGAAGGGCGGATTTCCCGGCGAGGACCTGCCCGGCGTATACGAGGCCCTGCCCTATCTGATCTCCAGCGTGCGCAAGACCCTGGGCCTGCTGCGCGCCCCCCGCGACTACATCGACATGCGCGGACGGCATGTGGTGGTGCTGGGGGGAGGCGACACCGCCATGGACTGTAACCGCACGGCCATCCGGCAAGGGGCGGCCTCGGTGACCTGCGCCTATCGAAGAGACGAGCAGAATATGCCGGGCTCCCGCCGCGAGGTCCTCAACGCCCGCGAGGAGGGCGTGCGGTTCCTCTTCAACCGCCAGCCCGTCGAGATCGTGGGCGAGCGCCAAGTGGAAGGCGTGCGGGTGGTCACCACCCGGCTCGGCGAGCCCGACGAGCGGGGCCGCCGCCGGCCCGTGCCGGTACCCGGATCCGAGGAGATCCTGCCCGCGGACCGGGTGATCATCGCCTTCGGATTCCGTCCCAGCCCAGCGCCATGGCTGGAGGAGCACGGTATCGAACTGGATTCCCGCGGGCGCGTGGTAGCCCCTGCCGATGGCCCCCTGCCCCATCAGACGCGCAATCCCAAGGTTTTCGCCGGCGGCGACATGGTGCGGGGGTCCGATCTGGTCGTCACGGCCGTCTACGAGGGCCGCCAGGCCGCCCGGGGGATCCTCGGCTACCTGGGCGTATGACCGAACCCCTGCGCAACGACCGGTTCCTGCGCGCGCTGCGTCGAGAGCCCGTGGATGTCACGCCGGTCTGGATCATGCGCCAAGCCGGCCGCTACCTGCCCGAATACCGCGACACTCGCCAACGCGCGGGCGACTTCCTCTCCCTGTGCAAGAACCCGGAGCTCGCCTGCGAGGTGACGCTGCAGCCCCTGGACCGCTTCGACCTGGACGCGGCCATTCTGTTCTCGGACATCCTCACCATTCCGGATGCCATGGGACTGGGTCTGCGTTTCGCCCAAGGCGAAGGACCTTACTTCGAGCATCCGGTCCGCACGGAGAATGAGATCGGGCGCCTGCGCGCCCCGGACGTGGAATCGGACCTAGGCTACGTGATGGAGGCCGTGCGGGTGATCCGCAAGGCCCTGGGCGGGCGCGTTCCGCTCATCGGCTTCTCCGGCAGCCCCTGGACCCTGGCGACCTACATGGTCGAGGGGGGAAGCAGCCGCGAGTTCGCCCGGATCAAGGCGATGATGTACGACCGCCCCGAACTGGTGGACCGGTTGGTGAGCGTGCTGGCCGAGGCCGTGACCGGCTACCTGGCCGCCCAGATCCGGGCCGGCGCCCAGGCCGCCATGATTTTCGACACCTGGGGCGGTGTCCTCACCCCCCGCGCCTACCGGCGCTTCTCGCTGGCACCCATGGCCCGCATCGTGGAGGCGCTGGCCGCCGACGCGGACACGGCGCGCGCGCCGGTCATCCTGTTCACCAAAGGGGGCGGTGGGTGGTTGGAGGACATCGCCGCCACCGGCTGCGCGGCCGTGGGGCTGGACTGGACGGTGGATCTCGGCGCGGCGCGGCGTCGGATCGGTGACCGGGTCGCCCTGCAGGGCAACCTGGATCCCGCCGTACTGTACGCCTCACCCGAACGGATCCGCGAGGAGGTGGGGGCGCTGCTCGCGCAGTATGGACACGGCCCGGGGCATGTATTCAATCTGGGACACGGGATCCACCAGACCATCGCCCCGGAGCACGTGAAGGTGTTGGTGGACGCGGTCCACGAACTCAGCCGGCCATATCATCAACCGGGCGGCTGACGCGCCTCCAGCGACGCCACCCGTTCACGCACCTCGGCCAAGGCGGCCCGGCGCATCGGCCTCCCGTCGGTCTGGCTGGCCGGCGCCTCGCGCAACCCCAGCCCCGGAAACACCATCACCTCCACCTCCACGTCCCCCCCGAAGAAACGCACCCCGGGCACCGCGCGGGTCTCCCCACGCAGGCGCAGGCGCCGTTCGAACTCCTCATATTGAATGCCACGCTCGATCAGATGCCACAGGACGGCCTCGGTGGTGTCCGAGAACACGTGCAGCACCACCGGACTGTGCCGCCCCGCCGTGCCCTCCAGCACCGGTCCCGTGAGCCGGGGCTCGAACCCCTCCAGCAACCGCATGACCGCCAGCGCGGTGCGCCACAGGCGGGTCTCGCGGGCAAAATCCTCGGCGGTGAAAAAAAGCTCCCGATAGCGGTGGATCGCATCCCGGATCTCGAGATTGGTGGGCAACCCACCGCCGGCCAGGCCGAGATGTGCCGCGGCCTTGCGCTTGGCGTGATGGTAGTCGCGAATCCCCTCCTCCAGCATGAGGCGCGCCGCCTCGTCGGCCACCCGCAGGCGGGCACGCCGCTCCCACGCATCGTTCATGGCCTCTCCTCCACACCCAGCCAGACGGGCCACGCGGTGCTCAGAAGAGCTGCTCTTCGACCCCTTCAGCCGGTGTCTCGCCCCCGGGCTCCACGGCGCCGCCATCGCCCGACATGGCCCCATAGTAGGAGAAATCCGCCGCCGCGGCATATGCCTTGGGCACGTACTCCACCCGGAAGGTCTCGAAAACCGCATCCTTCTGACCGGGAGCCGCCAGCAGGCCGGTGCGCGGATCGATGCGCACCGTGGTCAACCCCGGCGGCTGGGGCAACGTGTGTTCGGGACGACCCGCCAGGGCCCGGCGCATGTATTCGATCCACATGGGCAGGGCGGCACCCGCCCCCGTCTCCCGCCTGCCGAGCCGGTCGTGGCTGTCGAAGCCCACCCACACCGTGGCCACCAGGTCCGCGTTGAATCCACTGAACCAGGCATCGCGCTGCTCGTTGGTGGTGCCCGTCTTACCCGCCAGATCACGGCGCTTGAGCACCAGTGCCTTGCGCCCTGTGCCCGCCCGGATCACATCCTGCATGATGCTCACCATCTGATAGGCGTTCTGCGGCGTGATGGCGCGTGCGGCGCAGTCCGGATCGCGTGGCTCGGCGACCCTCGGGTCACAGGCTGGCAGGGGATCGCGCACCTCCACCACGCGCCCGCGGCGCTCGACGCGCTGGATCCAGAACGGCGGGACACGGTATCCCCCATTGGCGAACACGACGAACCCGCCGATGAGTTCCATGGGAGTCACCTCACCGGTGCCCAATGCGAGGGAAAGATTCCGCGGCAGGCGACTCGTGTCGAATCCGAAGCGCTTGACATAGCCCAGGGTGTAATCGATGCCGATCCGCTCGAGCAGTCGGATGGAAACCAGATTGCGCGACTTCATGAGCGCCACGCGCAACCGCGTAGGACCATAGAACTTGCCGCTATAGTTCTGCGGGCGCCATTCGCCCTCCAGCGAGGCATCGCGGTACACGATGGGCGCGTCGTTGATGATGCTGGCTGGGGTCAGCCCCTTGGCGAGCGCCGCGGAATAGACGAACGGCTTGAAGTTGGAACCGGGCTGGCGGTACGCCTGAAGCACCCGGTTGAACTTGCTGAGCCCGAAGTCGAAGCCACCGACCAAGGCCACGACGGCGCCATCGCGGGGCCGCACCGAGACCAGGGCCCCCTGCACCGCCGGCACCTGTACGAGCGCCCAATAGGCGGCGGGCGGCTTGGACTCCTTGCCACCCTTGCCCTTCTTCTCCACCGGCCGGCGACGCTGCACGTAGATCAGGTCACCGGGCTTGAGTACGTCTGCGGCCTTACGGGGCCGGGGGCCGCGGTGATCCTCATCGATGTAGGGACGCGCCCAGGAAAGTCCCTCCCAAGGGATTTCGTCGGCGCCCACCCCTCGGATCAACACCCGGGCCACGCGATTCTCCGTGGACAGCACCACGGCCGGGCGCAGCCCACCGACTTCCGCGCGCCGCTGCAGCATGCCCATGAGCTGGGCCTGCGTGCGCCCTTTCAGGTCCACGTGCCCTGCAGGCCCCCTCCAGCCGTGGCGGCGGTCGTAATCGAGCAACGCCTTGCGCAGGGCGGCCTGTCCGGCCGCCTGGAGCTCAGGGTCGAGCGTGGTGTAGACCGCATACCCGGCCGAATAGGCATCCGGCCCGTAGCGCTCCACCATGCGCAGCCGGACCGCCTCGGCGAGATAGGGGGCCTCCACCTGCGCCGTTGCCGTGTGCAGGGAGGCGGTCACGGGCGCCTGAACCGCCCGCGCGTATTGCGCATCGTCGATGAAGCCTAGCTCGTGCATTCGCTTGAGCACATAGGCACGCCGAGCCAAAGCACGCTTGGGATTGGAGATGGGGTTATAGGCCGAGGGCGCCTTGGGCAGCCCCGCGATCATGGCGGTTTGCGCCAGGTCCAGCGCGTCGGGCTCCTTGCCGTAGTAGACCTCCGCGGCCGCTCCCACTCCGTAGGCCCGCTGGCCCAGGTAGATCTTGTTGAGGTAGAGCTCGAGGATTTGCTCCTTGGTGAGCGCGTGCTCGATCTTGAGCGCCAGAAAGATCTCGCGCAGCTTGCGCTCGTAGGTCCGTTCGCTGCTCAGGAAGAAGTTGCGGGCGAGCTGCATGGTGATAGTGGAGCCGCCCTGCTGTTTCTCGCCCGTGAGGGCCAGGTGCAGCGCGGCGCGCAGCAGGCCCTGATAGTCCACCCCCGGGTGTTTGAAGAACCGGTCGTCCTCCGCGGCCAGGAAGGCCTGCTTGACGCGTTCCGGGATCTGATCGTAGCGCAGGGGTTTGCGCCGTTTCTCGCCGAATTCCGCGATGAGCCGTCCGTCGGCGGCGTAGACACGCAGCGGGACCTGCAACTCCACGTCGCGCAGCCTTTCCGCCCGAGGGAGCCCCGGTGCCAAATACAGGTACACGCCCAGGAAGCCGATGACCCCGAGGACGGAAAGGCTCAAAAACGCGACGAAGGCGGCCTTGAGCAGGTTCAGGAACAGGGACATAGCATCTAGAATAATACAGCCGGTTTGTGTTGCGGATAAACCACATCTATAATCGGCACAAGGTAACCGACAGACAAACTAGTATTTCCAATCGGTTACACATAATATCTTGAGCGCTGTCAGACAATAACAAACACTGCGTCGAGGCCCACTTGTTGTTCACACGCAAAAATCGGCCGCTGGTCGGCATCGACATCAGCTCCACGTCCGTCAAGGTTCTCGAGTTGAGCCGGACCGGCGCCGGCTATCGCGTGGAACACCACGGCGTGGTCCCGCTCCCCGAGGGAGCGGTCAGTGAGAAACAGATCTCCGACGTGCAGGCGGTGGGTGACACCATCCGCCGCGCCCTGCGTCAATCCGGGAGCAAAGCCAAGGAATGTGCCCTGGCCGTCCCCGGGTCGGCGGTCATCACCAAGGTCATCTCCATGCCCGCCTCGCTCAGTGAACAGGAACTGGAGGGCCAGATCCAGATCGAGGCGGATCAGTATATCCCCTATGCGTTGGAGGAGGTGAACCTCGACTTCGAGATCATCGGCCCCACGCCCGAGAACCCGGAGACCGTGGACGTGCTGATCGCCGCCGCGCGCAGTGAATACGTGCAGCTGCGCACCGATGCGGCCGAGGCCGCCGGGCTCACGCCTCGCATCGTGGACGTGGAACCATTTGCGGCCGAAAGCGCCTATCTCCACTCGGTGGAAGACGCTCAAGGCGTCACCGGGACCGTGGCCTTGTTCGACATCGGGGCCACCATGTCCAGTCTCCTCGTGCTGCGGGATGGACACATCGTGTTCACACGGGAGCAACCTTTCGGTGGCCGGCAGCTCACCGAGGAAATCATGCGGCGTTACGGCCTGTCCTATGAGGAGGCGGGCCTGGCGAAAAAAGAGGGCGGACTGCCGGACAACTACATCACCGATGTCCTGCAACCTTTCATGGAGACGGTGGTTCAGCAGATCAACCGTTTTCTCCAGTTCTACGCCGCCAACAACCCGGACAACGTGGATCACGTTGCGCTGGCGGGCGGTTGCGCCGCCATCCCGGGCCTGGACGAACTGGTGGAATCGCGGCTGAACGTGGCCACCGGCGTCGTGAATCCCTTCAGCCGGATGAAGGTCTCCTCCCGGGTGGACAAGGATCACCTGGCCGCCGATGCGCCCTCGCTGCTCATCGCCTGCGGGCTCGCACTGAGGGGGTTCGAATAATGGCGCGGATCAATCTCCTGCCTTGGCGAGAGCAGCGCCGCAAGGAACGGCAGCGGGACTTTCTGGTGCTGCTGGGTTTCGCCGCCGTGGTCACGGCCATCCTGGTGGCCATCGCCTATATCCACGTCGGCGGCCTGATCGAGTATCAGGAGCGACGTAATGCGTTCCTGCAGAACGAGATTCGCATCCTCGATGCCAAGATCAAGGAGATCCGGTCGCTGGAGGCCACCAAGAAGGCGCTGCTCGAACGCATGCGGGTCATCGAAGACCTGCAGAAACGTCGGCCGGTGATCGTCCACGTGTTCGACGAGCTGGTGAACACCCTGCCACCGGCCACGTATCTGACCTCGGTGACCCAGAAGGGCGACACGCTGGTGATCTCGGGGCGGGCGGAGTCCAACGCGCGCGTGTCCAAATACATGCGCAACATCGAGGCCTCTCCCTGGCTCGACAAGCCCATGCTCGATGTGATCGAACGCAAAAACGTGGATGGTATGCGCGTGAGCGAGTTCCGGTTGCAGGCGAAGATCACCACGCCCGCCGCCCCGAAAAACACGGACCGGCTGGCGTCCACCCAATAGACCGGAAACTGCGATGAATCTGGAAGAGCTGCGCAACGTCGATCTCAACAACCTGGGCACGGCCCCTTTGCCGGTCCGCATCGTAGTCGTCGTCATCCTGTGCGCGGCCATCGCCGGTGGTGGCTACTGGTATTTCGTCAAGCCGGAGCTGCAAAAACTCGAGCAGGCGCAGAACAAGGAGGTGGAACTGCGCAAGGTCTTCGAGGACAAGCAGCAGAAAGCGGCCAATCTCCAGCGTTACAAGGCCCAGCTCGAGGAGATGCGGCGCAGCTTCGGCGCCTTGCTCCAGCAGCTTCCGAGCAAGACCGAGATCCCCGGCCTGATCCTGGACATATCTCAGACGGGCCTGTCCGCCGGGCTCAAGATCGAACTGTTCAAGCCAGGCCCCGAGATCAAACGCGATTTCTACGCCGAAAAGCCCATTCAGTTGCGGCTACGGGGCGGCTATCACCAGATCGCCAACTTCGTCAGCGGGCTTGCGGCCCTGCCCCGGATCGTCACGCTGCACAACATCAGCCTCACACCCGCGGGCAACGGCGAACTGGTGTTTTCGGCCACGGCCAAGACCTACCGCTACCTCGAGGAGGGGGAATAGCGGCCCATGAGCACGACAGGAACCGCAAAGCACAATACGACCCGGCAAATGCTCCGGACGGTGGTGCTGGCCGCCCTGGCTCTGGGCCTGGCCGGATGCGCCCAGGATATGAGCGACCTGGAACGCTATGTGGCCGAGGTCAAGGCGCGCAAGCCCGGAGACATCGAGCCCTACCCCGAACCGAAGCCGTACAAGCGGTTCACCTATGTGGCCGGCGATCGACGCGATCCATTCGACACTTCCGCCCTCAAAGGCCCCGAGGAACCCGTGAGCCGAACCGGGGCCTCGGACGTTTCCCCGGACCCCAACCGGCCGCCTGAGTTCCTCGAGTCCTTTCCGCTGGAAAGCCTGAAGATGGTGGGGACCATCGAAAAGGGCGGAACGATCTACGCCCTGATCCAGACACCCGACTCCACGGTGGAATACGTCACCGTGGGGAATCACATGGGACAGAACTACGGTCGCATCGACCGTATTACGGAGACTGAGACGGAGCTGACCGAAATCGTGCCGGATGGATTCGGCGGCTGGAAGAAACGGAAACAAAAGATCGCGCTGAGCGAGTAAACGCACCTCGGCCGGAAATGCACCCGGGCGGCGCATTGCGCGAGCTTGGAGGTGACCTGCCGGGACCGTCGTATACGTATGGCTCGCAGGGAGATGCAGGCCTGGACAGCGGCCCCGGTGTGGGGGCCTAGCGGGGCGCAGGATGCGCAGAGGTTGCGAATCGAACGATAAACTTCCGGGGGACGCTACCGTGGCGGACGAGACGGTTGAAAATTGGATGACGATAGTCGAAAAGGGCACCGTCGCCGGGTCATGCGGGTTCGCGCCATGGCCCCGCTGGACCGTCACTCCCCTGCGGCCCGCGTCCCCCGCAATCCAAGAGGGGACCACGCCATGACTACGGGATTCGATACCCGCCCGGGCACGCCACGCGACCGGCAAACCGTTCACGTGTCGCATTCCGTGTGGCCCTCGAAACGCAGGAGGCGGCCGCTGAGGCGGCTGTACCTGGCCTTTGGCCTTTGGCTGCTGTGCATCGGCCTCGGCGCGTCGGCCGCCGCCAACGTACTCGAGAACGTGCAGGCATCACACCTGCCGGGCGACCGCGTGCGGTTGGAGTTCGATTTCGCTGGCCCCGCCCCGACTCCCGCCTCGTTCACCATCGACAGTCCGGCACGTATCGCCCTGGATCTGCCCGGCACTCGCAACGCCCTGAAGCGGCGCAGCATTCCCGTCGATCTGGGTGTGGTGCGCAGCATCAGCACCGCCGAGACCAAGGATCGCACCCGTGTGGTGATCAACTTGGACACACTGGTGGGTTACGACATCTCGACCGAGGGTGACAAACTCTACGTGGTCGTCGGCACCGAAGGCATCAGCGGCGTACAGCCCGTCAAGCTGGAACAAGGCCCTGCGGCCCCGCCAGCCAAGGCCTCGGTGAAACCGACGCTGGCCGTGCGGGACGTGGATTTCCGCCGCGGACCCAATGGAGAGGGCCGCGTGGTGATCACCCTCTCCTCGCCCGCGGTACCCGTGAACCTGGAGACCCAGGGGGGGAAGATCGTCCTCGATCTGCCAGGTGTGACGCTTCCACCGGCCCTGCAGCGGCGCATGGACGTCATCGATTTCGCCACTCCCGTTCAATACGTGGAGGCCTACCGGGACGCCCGTGGAACGCGGATCGTCATCCTCCCCAACCCCAAGATCCAATGGGAACACCTCGCCTATCAAACGGACAACGTGTTCACCGTGGAGGTGCAGAGGGTCCCCGAAGGCGAAGGCGCGGCGCGCCGTAAGAAGGAGTTCAAAGGCGAGCGCATATCGCTCAATTTCCAGGACATCGACGTACGGGCCGTGTTGCAATTGATCGCCGACTTCACCGATCTGAATCTGGTGGTCAGCGACTCGGTCAGCGGACGGCTCACCCTGCGCCTCAAGAACGTCCCGTGGGATCAGGCCCTGGACATCATTCTCAAGACCAAGGGGCTGGACATGCGCAAGCAGGGCAACGTGCTGCTGGTGGCCCCGGCCCAGGAGCTGGCCGCCCGGGAGAAGCTCGAGCTCGAGTCCCAGCAACAGGTGGCGGAATTGGCCCCGCTGCGCACGGAATTCATCCAGGTCAACTACGCACGCGCCCAGGACCTGGCCGCGCTGCTCAAATCGCCCGACAACTCGCTGATGAGTTCCCGCGGCCGGGTGAGCATCGACGCGCGCACCAACACCCTGCTGGTGCAGGACACCGCCGAAAAGCTCGAACAGATCCGCCAGCTGGTCAAACGCCTGGACGTGCCGGTGCGCCAGGTCCTGATCGAGTCACGCATCGTGACGGCCGAGGACAAATTCTCGCGTGAGCTCGGTGTGCGCTTCGGGTTCACCGACGCTGGAAAAGGCGTCGTCGGAGATGCCACCGATACCGCCATATCCGGCTCGCTGGCAGGAACGCGAAAGGCCGTTTCGGGCGTCGTGCCCGGAGACGACGGGCTGAACGTGAATCTTCCGGTGAGCAACCCGGCGGGCTCCATTGGTCTGACGTTGGCCAAACTGCCGCTGGGTTACATGCTGGAGCTGGAACTGTCCGCCGCCCAGGCCGAGGACCGCATCGAAGTGATCTCCACGCCCCGGGTGATCACCTCCAACCAGACCCAGGCCCGTATCGAGCGTGGCACCGAGATCCCTTACCAGCAGGCCACCTCCAGCGGGGCCACCGCGGTACAGTTCAAGAAGGCCGTGCTCAGTCTGGAGGTCACGCCGACCATCACGCCGGACGAGCGGATCTTCATGGACATCGAGGTGAGCAAGGACGACGTGGGCGACATCTTCAACGGGGTGCCGAGCGTGAACACCCGCGCCATCCAGACCCAGGTGCTCGTGCAGAACGGCCAGACCGTGGTACTGGGCGGTATCTACGACACCGAAAAGGTGGACTCCACCGACAGCGTCCCCTACCTGAATGAGATCCCCCTACTGGGGCGCCTGTTCCGGCACGACACCGACAAGCTCAAAAAGTCCGAGCTGCTGATCTTCATCACGCCCCGGCTGATCAACGAGAGCCTGGCGCTGAAACCCTGAAACGGCTTCCCGGACCCGACCACCATGGCGCAGGAGGCCGGCCCACGGGCCGGCCTCCTGCATTACAGCCGTTTATGGACACCTGTCGCGCGGCGGGTGCCCCCGTCATCCCGATCGTCACGCAACGCCAGCAGGCGTCAGCACATGATCGGATTGCGCGTGTACTCCGACAGGGGCAGCACCCGCGTCCGCCCTTCGACGAGGCGGTCCACCTGGTCCGTTCCGTAGTCGAGACTCAGGCGGAAGCGGAACGCCCTGAAGAACCGGTCGAACAGCACGGCACCACGCGCCCCCACCGCATACAGCGCCCCCGCCTCGTCCGGCCGGTACTCCAACACGATGGTCGCCAGGGGCTGCGGCGCGGGTCCGCCCAGGACCCGGGCGCCGGCCCGCGCGTCGTAGACGCTGTGCTCGGAACAACACACGATCACGCCGGATTGGCTCTTGGGCCGGTCTTGCAGGTCGAGGAACCGGGCCTTCCGGTGACGGTACGCGATGAAACTCACCTGCGGTGAGGGATAAGTCAGGCGATGGGCGCAGATGGCCGAGTACGCCACGATGGACTTGCGGGGACCCACCCCACCCTGCCAGCGGTAGTGCGCCCCGTCACGAGTCACCAGCTCCTGCTCCCGCACCACCGCCTCGCCCAGGTCCATCAGAAAGCACGGTGTGCTGATATACGGGTAATGGAAGACATAGGTCTCGCCGACGGACAGGCCGCGTGCATCGAGCGGTTCTCCCCGTGCATCGGTTAGCCGTGCACGGGGGTAGGACACGGTCCGTTCATCCACGCGGCGTACCGACAAGGCCCCACGCGCCGCCACGGCCGTGAACACGGCCAGACAGCCGCGTGCGAAGCGACGCCTGGAATCGCGCACCGTGACGCTCCCTCCACGAATCGAGCGGACGATGGCGCCCGATCTGAGTCAGGCGGTGGGGCTGCGCCCCGGATCGGTCTGCCCGGGCCCCCGAATCGCCTCCCGGGTGGGGTCCGCCTGCTTGACCTGTTCGTACCACAAATCGTGGTGCTGTCTCGCCCAGTTCTCGTCCACCTCTCCGGAGATCATGCCATCCAGGGCCCCCTCCACGCCCCACAGGCCGAGATAGATGTGGCCCAGCATGACCGTGATCCACGCCAGCGCGGCGGCGTCGTGCAGGAGCTGCGACAACTGGTAGGTCTCGCGCGCCTGGGGAACATTGGGAAAGTCCAGGACGAATCCGGTGACCACCACGACCACCCCAAGCACCAACATGGAGCCATAGGTGAAGATCTTCTCGCCCGCATTCATGAAGCCGCAATGGGGATGCCGACCCTTGCCGAGCAGGCCGCCCCCGGCCTTGATCCACTGCCAATCGGTGCGCTCCGGCAGGTTGAAACGCAGCCACAGCAGCAGGATCAACACCACGCCCACCGCGAAGGCGGGTCCCACATAGTTGTGCACCACCTTGGAGAAGGCGGCATAGACCGAGAAGGCCTCGAGCCCCATCCACGGAATGAGCACAGCGCGTCCGTACAGGAGGCTGAGGCCCGTGATGGCCAGAACGATGAATAGGCTCGCGGTGTACCAGTGCAGCGTGCGGTTGAATACAGACCAACGCTCCACGGTCCGGCCCGAGCGGCCGCCCTCGATGCGTACCCGACCGTGCAGCACCGAATAGAGCAGCAGGAGCACCACCATGCCTCCCATGGCCGCCGCCCCCCAACCGGCCACGGGACCGTTGCGCAGGTTCCGCCAGTCCTCTCCCCGACTGTCGATGAGTACGTTGGCTTGCGGGCCACGCACCGCGCTGTAACCGGACGCCCCCTCCCGGACCGCCCGCCAGAAGGCGGCCTGTGGATTGGCATCCTGCACCGCTTGAGCGGCCACCCAGGTCACCGCCGTCGGCAGCGCGACCGAGGCCGACAACACCAGAAAAACGCCCCAAACGAATACCCGCCTGCGCACCTGCCGTTTCACAGCGATGGTCGTCTCCATGCTCGCCTCCCGCAACGTGGATCAGCGGTCGCTGTAGAAGCGTTCCGCGCGATGCCGCAGCCGATGCGCCAGGCCCTGCTGGCGCATCCGCTCGTCTCGAAGTTCCTGATCCGAGAGCACCCAAGGCTCGTGGACCCGGACCTGGCAGCCGGGCAGCACCAGCGTGGCGAGTGCCGCCAGGGCCAGGGCGCAGGCCGCGCGTAGGATCACCGGTCCACCTGCACCAGATTGAAGCGCTCGATGAGCCGCTGCTTCTGTTCGGGACGGGCGTGCTTGGCCAGCAACGGATCCCGCGTGCCCTTGTACTTTCCCGGCTCGTGCACCATGACCTGCGGCTTCTCGTAGCATCCCGCGAGCCATGCCGCCGGTACTGCACCGGCGGCCGCTTTCAGCCAGTCTCTACGCTTCATGGCGTTCCTCCTCAACCCTTGTCACCGTAGGCCCGTTGCCACCCCCAAGTGCGGGGGCGTCCTCCTCGACGGAGTACCCGCTGGCGATAAATGTCGGCCACCACGTCGCCGTCTCCGGCGAGCAATGCCTTGGTGGCGCACATCTCGGCGCAAAGCGGCAGCTTGCCCTCGGCGATCCGGTTGGCTCCGTACTTCTCGTATTCCACCTCGGAATTGTCGGGCTCCGGCCCTCCGGCGCAGAAGGTGCATTTATCCATCTTGCCCCGGCCGCCGAAGGCCGCCTGCTGGGGATACTGCGGCGCCCCGAACGGGCAAGCGTAGAAGCAGTAGCCGCATCCGATGCACAGATCCTTGTCGTGCAGGACAATGCCGTCGTCGGTGGTGTAGAAGCAGTCCACCGGACAGACCGCCGCGCAAGGGGCGTCCGTACAGTGCATGCAGGCCACCGATATGGACTTCTCGCCCGGCTCTCCGTCGCCCAACACCACCACGCGGCGGCGGTTCACCCCCCAGGGCACGTGGTTCTCGTTCTTGCAGGCCACCACACAGCCGTTGCATTCGATGCAACGTTCGGAATCGCACAGGAATTTCATTCTCGCCATGACTCAAGCTCCTCTTCAGGCGGCCCGGATCCGGCACAAGCTGACCTTGGTCTCCTGCATTTGCGTCACCGAGTCGTAGCCATAGGTGAACGCTGTGTTGCAGGCTTCGCCGCGCACGATGGGCGCCGTACCCTCTGGATACTTGCTCAGCAGATCCTTGCCCTGGTACCACCCGCCGAAATGGAACGGCGTGAACACCACCCCGGGGGCCACGCGTCGGGTGATCATGGCCATGACCTTGATGCGCGCCCCCTCGGGACTCTCGATCCAGATCATCTGCCCGTCCTTGATGCCCGCGTCGTTGGCGTCCTTGGGATTGATCTCGGCGAACATGTCCTGCTGGAGCTCGGCGAGCCATGGGTTGGAGCGCTGTTCCTCGCCCCCACCCTCGTATTCGACCAGGCGCCCGCTGGTGAAGATCAGCGGGAACTCCCCGGAATGATCCTCCCGCTGGATGGAGGCGTACCGCGTGGGCAGCCGGTAGAATCGCCTGCGATCCTCGTAGGTGGGATAGTCCGCCACCAGGTCGCGGCGTGGCGTGTACAGCGGCTCGCGGTGTACGGGCACGGGGTCGGGAAAGGTCCACACCATGCAGCGGGCCTTGGCGTTGCCGAAGGGCGCGCAGCCGTGGGCGATGGCCACCCGCTGGATGCCCCCCGACAGATCCGTCTTCCAGTTCTTGCCTTCGGCGAGCCGCTTCTCCTGCTCGGTGAGATCGTCCCACCAGCCGAGCTGTTTGAGCAAGTCGGCGGTGAACTCGGGATAGCCGTCCTTGATCTCCGAGCCGACGCTCCAGGAGTCCTCGGCCAGCAGATTCTCTCCTTCGTATTCGACACCGAACCGAGCACGGAAGGTCAGCCCGCCTTCGGCCACCGGCTTGCTGGGATCGTAGAGAATGGGCGTACCGGGATGCTTCATCTCCGGCTTGCCCCAACACGGCCAGGGAAGACCGTAATATTCCCCGTCGCAAGGCCCGCCCTCGGCCTTCAGCGTCGTGGTGTTGAAGGTGCCTTTGTGCTTGGCCTGCAGCTTCAAGCGTTCCGGGCTCTGCCCCGTGTAGCCGATGGTCCACATCCCGCGGTTGATCTCGCGCAGGATGTCCTCGATGAGCGGCTCGTCGTCCTTGACCTGGATGTGTTTGCAGAGCGCATCGGCGAATCCCAGCTTCTTCGCCAGCTTGTACATGATGGTCTGATCGGGGAGGCTGTCCCAGACCGGATCGATGACCTTCTCGCGCCACTGCAGCGAACGGTTCGATGCCGTCACCGATCCGTAGGTCTCGAACTGGGTGGCGGCGGGCAGCAGGTAGATCCCGTCCGTGCGATCGCTCATGACCGCCGCATGCGTGGGATGGGGATCGACGATGACCATGAGGTCGAGCTTCTCCATGGCCTTCTTCATCTCGGGGCCGCGGGTCTGACTGTTGACGGCGTGACCCCAGTAGATCATGGCCCGGATATTGTCCCTCTGGCCGATGTTGGCCTTGTCCTCCAACACCCCGTCGATCCAGCGTGAGACCGGGATCCCCTTGTAATTCATGGGATGCACGGGCTTGCCTTTGTCGCCTTCGACCTTTTCCTGAGCGAACCGGGACTTCACCCAGTCGTAGTCCAGATCCCAGACCCGGCACCAGTGTTTCCATGCACCCTCGGACAGCCCGTAGTACCCGGGCAGGGTGTGGGACAAGACCCCCAGGTCCGTGGCCCCCTGCACATTGTCATGGCCGCGGAAGATGTTGGCCCCGCCCCCCGAGACGCCGATGTTGCCCAGGGCGAGCTGCAGGATGCAGTAGGCCCGGGTGTTGTTGTTGCCGATGGTGTGCTGGGTGCCCCCCATGCACCACACGATGGTCCCGGGGCGGTTCTCGGCCATGATCTTCGCCGCCGCCAACACGTCGGCTTCGGGAACCCCCGTGACCCGCTCCACCTCCTTGGGATTCCACTTGGCCACCTCCTTCCGGACCCGGTCCATCCCCCATACGCGCTTACGGATGTAGTCCCGGTCCTCCCAACCGTTCTCGAAGATGTGCCAGAGAATGCCCCAGATCAGCGGGACGTCGGTGCCCGGGCGGATGCGGATGAAATGGTCGGCATGGGCCGCGGTCCGGGTGAAACGCGGATCCACCACGATCAGCTTCGCACCGTTCTCCTTCCCCCGCAGGATGTGCTGCATGGCCACGGGATGCGCCTCGGCCGCATTGGAACCGATGAAGAACATGGCCTTGCAGTTGTGCATGTCGTTGTAGGAATTGGTCATGGCCCCGTAGCCCCAGGTGTTCGCCACGCCGGCCACGGTGGTCGAATGACAGATACGCGCCTGGTGGTCCACGTTGTTGGTGCCCCACAGGGCCGCCATCTTGCGGAACAGATAGGCCTGCTCGTTGTTGTGCTTCGCCGAGCCCAGCCAGTACACCGAATCCGGTCCGGACTGCTTGCGGATGTCCAGGAGCCGGTCGCCGATCTCGTCGATGGCCTGATCCCAGGAGATCCGCTTCCATTTCCCGCCCACCAGTTTCATCGGGTACTTGAGCCGGTGCTCGCCCATCCCGTGCTCACGGACCGACGCCCCCTTGGCGCAGTGCCCGCCCAGATTGAACGGCGACTCGAAGTCCGGCTCCTGCCCGACCCAAACACCGTTTTGCACCTCAGCCACCACCCCGCAACCCACCGAACAGTGGGTGCAGACACTCTTGCGAATCTCCACCTTGCCGGGCTGTACCGCGGTGGGCTCGTCTGCGGCCTGGGCCCGGCGCATCATGCCGCCCGAGAATCCCGCGGTCAGGGCCGCGCCACCCACCGCCAGTCCGGAACGTTTGAGGAAGCTGCGCCGGTCCAGCATCACGCCGGCCAGCGCATGGCCGAGTACCGTCTGCCCGTCGGAACCCGGCGTGACATTCGCCCTTTTCTTCAGCTTCATGACGCCTCCTCCATCTCCTCGTATGCTGGCCTGTCGTCACCGGACGCGGGGCTCCCACCCGCGCACACGGCCCCTCCCGCCTCGGTCGGGCGTGCAGCGTCGTGGTCCGCGCGATCTGCACCGTTCACCTTGGGCATCCCCTATGCGAGCAACGAAAACCAGCGTTGCTCCAGTTCCACGAACCGTTGTCCCAACACGCCCACCGATGCGTAGAAGCGCGCCGACGGCGCGCGGCACAGATCCTGGAAGAACCGCCCGAGCCAGGGTTCCACGTGGGCCTCGAAGAACCCTCGCTCGCGCTCGGCCGTCACCGCCGGATCTTCCACGAGCAAGGCCATGGTCTCGCACAGCGCACCCGCGTGATCCTCGGGTTCGCAGACCCCGCGCGCGCGCGTGATCCCCAGACGGGCCAGATCCGCCCGCAGCGCGGCGAGCGGCTTTTCCATCAGGAGCCCTGTGAGGTACCACGACCCATAGGGCACCACCTCACCTCGTCCGAGGCCGATGAACAGGTCGTGGTATTCATCGTCCACGGATTCGGCGGTGGCATGGGCGGCGGCCAGCGCCAGACCCGCCCAGGCCTCCCGCAGAACGCCCGGGCCGGCGGCATCCGCCTGCACCGTCCGCAGCACCCCGAGCATCCGAGCGTCCGGGGGACGCGCCAGCAGGGCACCGAGCAGGCCCCAAGCGCCGCCGCGCAGCGCCGCCTCGCCGGACTGTTCCGCCGCCCACTCCAGGGGCCGCTCCGCCGCCACGCCATACTGAAGCTCGCTCCGGATCATCTGCCCTCGCCTCGCTCATGCGCTGAATCGGTTGCACGCGGAATGCCAACCCGGCCGGGAAAATCCACGCTTCTCGTACAACGAAACGAGATCCCCGGGCGGTACGTCGGCTCCACCCTGGACAAATTGGGACAACGGGGGGCGGGACTGCGGCGTTTCGCCCCGGCCCTCAGACTTCCTCTGCGAACAGATCCTTGACCCGGCAATCACCGCACATCTCCAGCCGGCGCAGCGCCGCCGGATCCCGATACATGGCATGCGTCGCCAGGCGTTCGCGCAGGGTGCGGATCACCGCCTGCGTGGCGAAGGGTCGCCCGCAGACCACGCAGCGGAACGGCTCCTCCTCGTACAGCACCCGCCTGCGCATGCGGGCCTCGGGATCCAAGTCCAGGCGTGCCTCCAGACCCAAGGCGTCCTCGGGACAGGTGGCGACGCACAACCCGCACTGCACGCAATTCCACTCCACGAAAGCAAGCCTCGGCGTGTCGCCGCCCGCCTCCAGCGCCGAGACCGGGCAGGCCGAGGTGCAGGACATGCACAACGTGCAGCGGTTGGTGTCCACCCGGACGGTCCCGAACGGCGAGCCCTGGGGCAGCGGCACATAGCGCCCCACCGGGCGGCCGTGTCGCGCCAGATGATCCAGCACCAGACGAAACGCATCGCGCTTGCCACCCACCAGGGCGAACTCGGCCGCGGGAAGCTCCGGCAGGCCACCCATCGCCGCCAGCGTCTCCGGCAAATCGTCCCCGGCCTCCACCACCGCCACCCGCAGCGGATCGTGTCCGAGGGCGCCGAGCAGCGCCCGGGCGGTCTGAAGCTGGCCGGACACCGTCCCCCGCACCCGCTCCCCGGCCCCCGGCGCGAGCAGGACCGCCACCGCTGCGGCCCCGTAGGCCAGGGTGGCCAGCCAGGCCTCGCAGCCCAGGCTGGCCGCCTCCTCCAACGCCACCGGGAGAACCGCCTCGTCGAGCCGGCCGGCGACGTGCTCCAGGTACTCCGCCCCGCGCTCGGCGTCGTGGAACAGCACGAGCGGGGCCTCGCCGCCGTATTGTCGGAAACCGCGCAACAGGCGGCGCACGTAGTCCATGATCTCGCTTGCCGCCGGGTGGTCGTAGCGCACCGCTGCGGTGGGGCACACGGCGCTGCAGGCGCCCAACCCCTGGCACAGATGCGGCTCGACCCGCACCTTCTCCCCCGAGGGACGGATCGCCTCGGCGGGACACGCATCGATGCAGCGGGTGCAGCCCACCGCATCGCCATAGGCATGCGCGCACAGTGCCGGGTCGTACTGGAAATAACGGGGCTTCTCGAACTCTCCCACCATCTCCGGCAAGGTGGCCAGCGCCCGCTCCAGGGCATCGGCATCCCCCCGTGTGGCGAAGTAGCCCGGAGGCGCGACTTCCCGATCCAGACGCGGCACGGAGCCGAGGTCCAAGACCAGATCGAATCCCGCCTCCGGCTCCGCCCAGAGCACCGCGGGGTCGATTCCACCCGCCACGCGGATGCGGAAGTCTCCCAGCCAACCTTGCACCGACTCCACCGGTCGCGCCACGTCCTGGACCCCCTCGGGCAGTCCACCCTCCACCGCTCCCGCGCCGATGCGCATGCAGCGCAGACCCGCCTCCGCCAGCCGGCGTGCCGCGTGAGCGGCCTGGGCACCGTCGCCCAGCACGGCCACACGACCGCGCGAGCGGTAGAGCACGACGCCGGTCTCGGCGAGCGTAGGCGGCGGCGTGTTCCGCAAGGCCGCCTCGCGGGCGAGCCCCTGCGGGCCCTGAGCGAGCAGGCCGGAAATCATGCCCGCCCTCGCTCAGACGCGTGCGGGGCCTCCGCCTCCTCTCCGGACGGCTCTGAACGGTCCCCCCCCGCGATGCCGGCCCGCCCCGCGGTCCGTTCGACACCGTCGGCCGTCGGGGCTGCGGCCGACCCCGCCCCCCCGACAGGTTCATCCCGCTCCGCGTACTCGGCCGCCACGGAATGGGGGGGCCGCGTCGACTGCGCCTCCCCCTCCCCCATCGCCCGCTGCGCGCCCTGTTCCAGCCGGTGACGCACGTCCGCGGTGAGCACCTCGCCCAGGGACTCGAAACCTCGAAAGTCCTCGTCGTAGTCCTCCAGGCCGTCCAGGACGTTGAAGCGCGGACTCCTGAAGATCCGCCGCAGCGCCGCCTTGCGCAGCGCCTCGCTGACCCCCGGCGAGAAGAAATCCGCTACCGAAGCGTCCCCCTCCAGCGCATCGAGGGGCGGCATGTCCGCATCCGTGAGCACCCGCTCTGCGCCAGAGTGCGGTCCCGCGCCCTCGGGCAACGATCCCGGGCCGGAAGCCGCACGCGCTTGCAGCTTGCGCCGTGACCATCGCCGCAGGAATCCGGCGGGCCGAGACCCGCCGGCCGATTCTTTGGCCTTCATCGCCACTCAGTCCACCCGCCTGCGCTTGCGTTTCGGCCGAGGCCGGAAATGGGTCAGCACGTACCGTTCCACCTGACGGTAGACCTCCGGTGGCATGGGCACTGGGAAGACCTGGTCGTCCCCCTCCTCATAAGCGGCCGCCTCCTCCCCGTCGGCGGTGATCAGAAAGGGCGCCATCCCGCCCCCGGGCTCCGGCCGGCAGATCACGAACAGCCGCGGCCGGTCACCGCTGAGATTGAACCAGTAGCCTTCGGCCTCGTCCCGGAACAGCCGCAGCTCCAAACCGCCGATGAGCCACTGTTGGCTGCGATCGCCGCAGCGCAGGAGCCGACGGCCTGCTGCCGCCGCCCTCCCCGCCACCACGCCCCGCACGTGCCAGCGGGCCACCCGCCACCGGTCCATGGGACGATCCTCATGGATCAGGACCACCCCCAGCGGGATCCGCTCGTCGGGGTCGGCCGTCGATGCCCTGATCGCCGTATCCGTCATGCCCAGGGCCCAAGCAAGTCCGGTGCCATGCCCGCCACGGGGCACGACGCACACCATTGCGCTGCACGCTGAAGGCGCGTCCCTGCGCCAACGGGCGGGCTGGAACCGCCGTTCCGGAGCGGCCTGTCCGCCCGGTGATGCGGGTCAAAATGTCGCGCCCTTGGTCGAAATCGACCCGCCGCCACCGGCCAGGGTGAGCCGTAGACTTGTCTACACTGCGGGTATGGAATTTGCAGCATTGCCATCAACTACCCCAACCTGTGAGATTCCGCCATGCAGCCCCGCATGACTCGAGCCGGACTCGCGCCCACTCACCCGGTGGTGGCGATCGACGAGACGGGCCGCCCGCGCGAGGTGCGAATTGCCGGAGAATCCCCACTGACGCTCAAGGTGGACGGCCACGAGGTGGTCACGCTGATGACCCTGGGCACACACCCCGAGGCCCTTGCGCTGGGTTACCTGCGCAACCAGCGCCTGATCGACGAGTTGGCGAGCATCGCCACCGTAGAGGTGGATTGGGAGCGGGAAACCGTGCAGGTGAGCACGTTCAGCGGCACGGGCATCGCTGATTGGCAGGAAAAGCTGCGGCATCGCACGGTCACCACCGGCTGCGCCCAGGGCACGGTGTTCAGCTGTACGCTGGACAAGCTCTACGACGTGCGGCTCCCGCAGGTGGAAGTGCGTCAGTCGGCGGTGTACGCCCTGCTCGCCGCCATCGCGCGCCACAACGAGATCTATCGCCAGGCCGGCGCCGTGCACGGCTGTGCCCTGTGCCGCGTGGCCGGCGGGGAACCGGAGATTCTGCACTTCGTCGAGGACGTGGGCCGTCACAACGCGGCCGACGCCATCGCCGGGCTCATGTGGCTGGAGGACGAACCCGGTGACGACAAGGTCTTCTACACCACCGGGCGGCTCACCTCCGAGATCGTGATGAAGACGGCCACCATGGGGATCCCCGTCCTCCTGTCGCGGTCGGGGATCACCCACATGGGACTGGAACTGGCCCGGGACCTGGGCGTCACGCTCATCGCTCGGGCCAAGGGCCGTCACTTTCTCGTCTACAACGGAGCGGAGAATCTGGTCTTCGACGCCACACCCGACCCACGGCGCCTGCAGGCCGCCCCATGAACGCGGAAACCACTCCCCACCCCGAGGACAAGCCCGTCCTGCCGGCCTACCTTTCGGTGCGTCAGGTGGCCGAATATCTGCAGATCAACGAGAAAAAGGTCTATGCGTTGTTGCGCGAGGGCAGCATCCCCGCCACCAAGGTGACCGGGAAATGGCTGTTCCCCCGGCACTTGGTGGACCAGTGGCTGTTGGAATCCACGCGCGGCGGCGTGCTCTCCGACCGGCTGCTCATCACAGGCAGCGACGACCCGCTGTTGCACCGCATGGTGCACCTGTTCTCGGAGAAACTGCAGGAACGAGCCGCGGTGCTCTACAGCCCCACAGGGACGGCGCTGGGCCTGAAACTGCTCGCCCAGCGCAAGGCCAACGCCTGCGCGATCCACTGGGGGCCGGCCGAAGAGGCCCACCGGCGCCACCCCGCCCTACTGCGCCGCCATCCGCAGCACCGCCAGTGGGTGCTCGTGCGCCTGTACCTGCGGGAACAGGGTCTGATGCTGTCTCCGCGCCTCGCCACCTCCGACCCCAGGACCGACCTGTTCCGCAACGCCGGCCTGCGTTGGGTCCTGCGCCAGGAGGGGGCGGGTTCGCAGCGCTACCTACAGGAGTTTCTCCACCGCAATGGGATCGACCCGGAGACGCTCAACGTGGTCCGGCGCGCTCGAAGCGAACGCGAGGCCGCCTCCCTGGTCGCCATGGGCGAGGCCGACGCCGCCCCCGGCGTACACGCCGCGGCCACCGAGTCCGGACTGGGATTCATGTCCCTGGGTTGGGAGGCGTTCGATCTGGTGCTGTATCGCGACGTGTACTTCCGCACCATCCTCCAGCAGTGCCTCACGCAGCTGCGCTCGGCGCAGACCCGTGAACTGGCGGACATGCTGGAAGGCTACCGTTTCGAAGACTGCGGCCAGGTGGTGCTCACCTGAGGGGACCCGGGCACCGCGAGCGCCCGACACCCACTTGCGCGGCGCGAACACGCCGACGGATACCGGCGGTGCGCGAGCGAAGGGATCGGTGCGCCTCAGGCCACCTCCTGGGCGCCGCCGTTGCCGCGCCACTGCACCAGCTTCCGCTCCAGGGTCTTGCGCGAGATTCCGAGACTGCGGGCGGCGGCGGACTTGTTGCCCCCATGGGCGGCGAGCACGCGGAGCATGTGATCGCGCTCGACGGCGTCCATGCTCCAGTCCGTGGGATACCCATTCGTCCGGCTGGGGGGGGCGCCGGCCTCGTGGCGGCCTTCGCAGCATTGGCTGGGCAGGCGGCCCAGCAGCACCGCCCGCTCGATGACATTGCGCAGCTCGCGCACGTTGCCGGGCCAGTGATACCGTTGCAGGCGCTCCAGCTCGGCGGCGTCGAACGGCACCGGCGCCAGACCGTGCACGGCCGCCAGGGTCTCAGAGAAGTGCTGGGCGAGCACCACCACGTCCTCGGGACGCTCGCGCAGCGGCGGGATATGGAAGGTGAGGACGTTGAGCCGGTAATACAGGTCTCCGCGGAACCGGCCCTGTTCCACGGCCTCGGCCAGCGGCCGGTTGGAGGCGGCGATCACGCGCACGTCCACCCGTTGCTCCCGGTCCGCGCCCACCGGACGCACCTTGCGATCCTCCAGGGCCCGCAGCAGCTTCGCCTGCAACTCCATGGGCATCTCGGTGATCTCGTCCAGGAACACCGTGCCGCGATCCGCGTGCAGAAACAACCCGCGGCGCGATTCGTGCGCCCCGGTGTAGGCGCCCTTGACGTGCCCGAAGAACTCGCTCTCCAGCAGCTCCGGGGCGATGGCGCCGCAGTTGACCGGTACGAACTCGCCCTTGCGCCGGCTCATGGCATGGATGGCCTGGGCCACGACCTCCTTGCCCACCCCGGTCTCCCCCTCGATGAGCACTGTGGCGGAAGACTGGGCGACCCGCACCGCCATCTCCAGCACCTCGCGCATGGCCCCGCTGCGCGCCACGATCCCTTGCACCTCCGGCGGCCAGTCCGCCACCGGTGGGGCCATGAACCGGCAGCGCTGGCGCACGCGCCCCTGGGCCCAGTCCGCCACGATCTCCCGTACGCGGTGCGGCTCGCAGGGCTTGACGATGAACTCCACCGCCCCGGCGCGCAGCGCCGCCACGGCCCTGTCCAGGGTCGGCTCCGAACACAGGGCCACGAGCTGAGCGGGCGTGCCGAGATCCACCAGGGACTCCACCCACCCCACCGGCTCCGGTGGCCCGGCGCCGACATCGACGATGAGGAAGTCGAACCGATAGCGCTCCAGGAGCGCCTCCGCGAGCCTCCGGGTCTCTGCCCGCTCCACCAGGGCACACAGGGGCTCGAGTGCACGTTGCAGCCCCTGCCCGAAGACGGGGTCCGGATCGAACACGAGCGCGGCGGGTTTGATCTGCTGAGTCTGGGTTGTCAACGGTATCCTCTCCTCCTTGGCAGGCCGTCGAAAAACTGCTGCGAAGCCCGATCGCCGCATCGTGCACTGCGCGCGACGTCGTTCAATGGCCTGTGGGGACGGCGGGTCATCTCTCCGTCCCCCGCCCGGCCTTTGTCGTTTTGTGCCAGCAGCCCGAACCGGATTGCGACAGTTTGTCCCGTGTGGGATCGGACTCGGGCCCGAGAAACTGACTATAGACCCTGACGGCGTCGTTTTCATGCCGCCCCGCGGATCCCGCGTGCGAATCCGGTTTCATGGCATCCCTCTTGCTTCGTGAAAGGGAAACCCTTGCCTGTCAGCCCGGAGATCCGTCCCATGATCCACCGCGCCCTGAGTGTCTTCCTGTTGTCCGCACTGATCGGCCTGTGCGTCCCGGCGGCGAGCGCCGCCGCCCCACTCCGGCTGGCCACCACCACGAGCACCCAGAACTCCGGGCTGCTGGATCACCTGCTGCCGGCCTTCCACCAGGCCACGGGAATCGAGGTCCACGTGATCGCCGTGGGCACCGGCCGGGCCCTGCGCCTCGGGGCGGCGGGGGACGTGGACGTGGTACTGGTCCATGCGCCGGACGCCGAGGCGCGTTTCGTCGCCAGCGGAGATGGCACCCGGCGCTATCCGGTCATGAAAAACGCCTTCCTATTGCTCGGACCTCCCCGGGATCCGGCTGGGTTGCGTCAGGCCACGGATGCGGCCGATGCCCTGCGGCGCATCGCCGCGGCGCGCGCGCCTTTCGTTTCGCGGGGCGACGACTCCGGCACCCATAAAAAAGAGAAGAGCCTGTGGCAGGCCGCGGGCATACAACCCGGCGGACCCTGGTACGTGGAGGCCGGCCAGGGCATGGGCAAGGTGCTCCAGATGGCCGACGAACTGGGCGCCTACACGCTCACCGATCGGGGCACCTGGCTCGCCTACCGGGACCGCATCGGTCTCGTACCCTTGGTGTCCGGTGACCCGCGGCTGGACAACCCCTATGCCATCATCCCCGTGAACCCGCGACGCCACCCCCACGTGAACTACCCAGCGGCCATGGCCTTTGTGAAGTGGCTGCGTTCCCCGGAAGGGCAGGGGCGGATCGCGGATTACCGATTGCACGGCGAACAGGCCTTCACCCCCACCGCCGTGCGACTGGCGCGGTGAACGGGATCGGACAGGCCTTCGGTGAGGCCCTCGGCCTGCTGTTGTCCGGCGACCGGGCCTTGTGGGAGATCGTGGGCGTGTCCTTCAGTGTCTCCCTGCGCGCCATTCTCATCGCCACGCCACCCGCCCTGGTGGTGGCCTATCTGCTCGCATGGCACCGTTTCCCGGGCCAACGGCTACTGGTCTCGCTGTTCGAAACCCTGCTCGCCCTGCCGGCGGTGGTGGTGGGATTGACGGTCTACCTGCTCCTCAGCCGACGGGGCCCCTTGGGGGAGCTGGGTTGGTTGTTCACCCAACCGGCCATGATCATCGGCCAGATCATCCTCGCCTTTCCGATCCTGGTGGCCATGGCCCATGCCGCTTTCAGGGCGCTGGACCCGCATGCCCTGGAGACGGCCAGGACCCTGGGCGCCGGCGCCCTGCGTGGGTTCGCCACCCTGAGCCGCGAGGCCCAATTCGGATTGGGGGCCGCCGTGGTGGCCGCCTTCGGGCGTATCATCGCGGAGGTGGGCAGCTCCATGATGGTGGGCGGCAACATTCTCCACTACACGCGCAACATTCCAACGGCCATCGCGCTGGAGACCAGCAAGGGGAGCTTCGCCCAAGGCATCGCGCTGGGTCTGGTGCTCCTGGTCCTGTCGCTCGGTCTCAATCTGGCTCTGGGATGGTTCCGCACCCGCGAGGCCGTCACGCCGTGAGCTGGATGCGCGTCGAAGCCCTGCGCCTGGCCCGCGGAGAGCGGGAGATCCTGAATATCGCCCGGCTGGAAATCGAGCGGGCCGACCGGGTGGTGTTGCGCGGCCCCAACGGGGCGGGAAAGAGCACCCTGCTGCGCATCCTGGCCGGACTGCTCGCCCCCGACTGCGGACGCCTGACTCTGGACAGTCGCTCGGGCAACTGGCGGCGATTGCGGGGGGCCCTGCGCAAGACCACCGTCTACGTCCATCAGCGACCTTATCTTTTCCGGGGAAGTGTCGAATCCAACGTGGGATATGCCCTGCGCTGGCGACGCATCGGTCGGGACGAGCGGCGGCGCAGGGTGGAGGAAGCCATGGAATGGGCCGGACTCACGGCGATGCGCCACCGGGACGCCCGCTCGCTCTCCGGCGGCGAAGCACAGAGGCTGGCGCTGGCGCGGGCACGGGTGCTGCGGCCCGCCCTGCTCCTGTTGGACGAGCCCACCGCCAACCTGGACAGCGAGCACCGGACCAGTGCCGCCCGGTTGCTCGGACGGCTGGCGGAGACTGGCACCACCCTGGTAGTGGCCACTCACGACCCATCGGCGCCATTGCCCGGACTCACGAAACACTGGATACTGCGCGAGGGCAGGTTGCACGTCTCCATCCCCGGCGACGTCCACCGCCGCGCCACTCGAAAGACCGGCTGAGATGCTGCGCAACGCACGGGTTCCCATTCTCGGCATCGCCGCGTGGAGCGGCACGGGCAAGACCACGCTGCTGCGCGCCGTGCTGCCCCGGCTCACGGCGGCCGGTTTGCGGGTGGGGCTGGTCAAACACGCACACCACAAGTTCGAGATCGACCATCCGGGTAAGGACAGCCACACCCTGCGCAAGGCGGGGGCCACGCGCGTGCTCGCCGCTTCCCGTCGGCTGCGGGCGCTGATCGAGGAGACGCACCTCGAGGACGACCCTCTCCTGGACGAGCTGCTCGCCGGGTTCCCCCAGGAAGACCTGGATCTCGTGCTGGTGGAAGGCTTCAAGCACGAGCACTTCCCCAAGATCGAGTTGCACCGGCCGGCGCTGGGCCGCCCGTTGCTGTTCCCTGAGGATCCCACCGTGATCGCGGTGGCCACGGACGCGCCGCTGCCGCTCCCCTGCCCATTGCCCCTGATCGACCTCAACGACCCGCAAGCGGTCGCCGCATTCATTCTGGAATACCGGGCGCGGCACCTGCCGGCCGCCTCGGCCGGCGGGGTCTGAACCGTCCGGTCCACCCCCCGCCGCCGGGGTGTGGATCAGGTCTTGGGGAGCGTCACGCCGCGCTGTCCCTGGTACTTGCCGCCCCGGTCCCGATAAGAGGTCTCGCAGGTCTCGTCGGACTGCAGGAAGATCACCTGCGCCACGCCTTCGTGAGCGTAGATCTTGGCCGGCAGCGGGGTGGTGTTGGAGAACTCCAGCGTCACATGCCCCTCCCACTCCGGCTCCAACGGCGTGACGTTGACGATGATCCCGCAACGGGCGTAGGTGCTTTTGCCCAGGCAGATGGTGAGCACGTTGCGCGGGATGCGAAAGTACTCCACCGTACGGGCCAGGGCGAAGGAATTGGGGGGGATGATGCACACGTCGGAGCGCACATCCACGAAGCTGTCCGCGTCGAAGGCCTTGGGGTCGACGATGGCCGAGTTGATGTTGGTGAATACCTTGAACTCGTCGGCGCAGCGCACGTCGTAGCCGTAGCTGGAGGTCCCGTAGGACACGATCCGCTCGCCGTGGACGGTGTGACGGATCTGCCCCGGCTCGAAGGGCTCGATCATGCCGTGCTCCTCGGCCATGCGGCGGATCCAGCGATCGGACTTGACGGGCATGGGATCTGGGCTTGAGCTTGGAACGAAACGGCCGGTCCCACCGGACCGGCCGCCATTGTGTGCGCGAGGCAGCGAAGGCGCAAGCGCTCAGTCGGCCTGAATGACGATCTTCGGAAACTTGGCGCTCAGGTCCTTGGTGCGCCCGGCCAGCTTGCCGGCCGTCTTGCGCGCGATCTCGCGGTAGATCTCGGCAATGCGGCTGTCGGGCTCGGCCACCACCGTGGGTTGGCCCCCGTCGGCCTCCTCGCGGATCCGCTTGTCCAGGGGCAGCTTGCCCAGCACGTCCACGCCCGACTCCTCGGCCAGCTTGTCCGCCCCGCCCTCGCCGAAGATGGGTTCCTCGTGGCCGCATTTGGAGCAGATGTGGATGCTCATGTTCTCCACGATGCCCAGCACCGGCACCTCCACCTTCTCGAACATCTTCAGCCCCTTGCGCGCGTCGATGAGGGCGATGTCCTGTGGGGTGGTGACGATCACCGCGCCGCTGACCGGGATCTTCTGGGCCAGCGTGAGCTGCACGTCGCCGGTGCCCGGGGGCAGGTCCACCACCAAGTAGTCCAGATTACGCCAGTTGGTGTCGTTGAGGAGCTGCTCCAGGGCCTGCGTGACCATGGGCCCACGCCAGATCATGGGCGTTTCCTCGTCGATGAGGAAGCCGATGGACATAGCCTGCAGGCCCCAGGCCTCCATCGGGTTGAGACTGCGTCCGTCGGGGGAGGTGGGCTGACCCGTGACCCCCAGCATGCGGGGCTGGCTGGGCCCGTAAATGTCGGCATCCAGGATGCCCACCAGCGCGCCCTCGGCCGAGAGCGCCAGGGCCAGATTGACGGCGGTGGTGGACTTGCCCACGCCGCCCTTGCCCGAGGCCACCGCGATCACGTTTTTGATGTTCTCCAGCGGCTTCAGGCTCTTCTGCACCGCGTGCGGCTCGATCTTCCAAGAGACGTCCACGTCCACCGACTCGACCCCCTCCAGGGTGGCGAGCTTCTCCCGCACCTGGCGCGCCAGCTCCTCACGGAAGCCCTTGGCGGGATAGCCCAGGACGATCTTCACCCCGACCTTGCCACCGTCGATCTGGATGTCCTTGACGGCCTTGCTGGCGACGAGATCCTTGCCCACGTAGGGGTCCCGAATCTCCTTCAGCAATGTTTCGACCTGCTCTCTGGCGACTTCGGCCATGGGCTCTCTCCTGCGCTGCGTTCCGATGAAGTGTGGGCCCTGCCCGCACTGAGCCGGCAAGTATAGCCCAGGGTCGGTCTGCCTCAACCCCGCGGAAAGCGCGGAAACTGCCGCCGCAGCGAGCCCGCGGCGGCGCGGTCGAACCGTGCCCCCGGTATTCGACCTCCTCCGGGCGGGACCGGTATCAATACGGCCGGTGGGTGTGCACCGGAACCGGTGGATCCGCCGCGGGCCCGGGAGCCAGGACCTCCCGCGCGCGTCCACCCGGGCCGGATGGGCCGGCCGTGGCGCGGTAGGCCTCCAGCACCGTCTCGGTCGGACCCGTCATCGCCACCTGGCCCGACTCGATCCAGACCAGCCGGTCGCAGAGTTCGCGCAACGTGCCCGGCTCGTGTGAGGCCAACACGACGGCCTTGTCGGAACGGATCTTGTCGCGCATGGCAGCCTTGGACTTGGCACGGAACGCAGCATCCCCCACACCCAGCACCTCGTCGATGAGCAGCACGTCGGCATCGGCATGCAGCGCCACCGCGAAGCCCAGTCGTGCACGCATTCCCACGGAATAATGCTTGATGGGCAGATCGATGAACTCCGCCAGTTCCGAAAAGGCGGTGATCTGATCCATGCACGCATCGATCCGGCGGCGCGCCATCCCCAGCAACAACCCGCTGAGGACCACGTTCTCCCGCCCGGTGAGGTTGGGCATGAAACCCGCTTGCAACGCCAACAGGGTACGCCGCAACCCGGGCCGGACCAGTAGTTCCCCCACGTCCGGCGCGATGATCCCCGCCAGAATCCGCAACAGGGTGCTCTTGCCCGCGCCGTTGCGCCCGATCACCCCCAACGTCTCGCCGCTGTGCAGATCGAACGAGACCCGTTTCAGGGCCCAGTACAGCGGGCGCGCGAACGGTCCCAGCCCCCGTCGGTAACACACACCGAGCCGGCGCGCCCGCAAGATGATCTCGCGTGACATCTCAGACCACTAGCTTGGGATACACCCGGTCGTACCGGTGATACAGCCATCCCGTGAGTGCGATGCCCGCCACGGCGAACAGCGCCACCGCGGCGAGCCGTCCCAATGCGGGCGGACCGCCTTCGATCAATACGTCCCGGTACGCATCGACCATCACGGCGACGGGATTGAGCCAAAAAATCCGCTGCCAAGCCCCGGGAATCGTGTCTACCGAAAAGAAGATGCCGGACAGGAACAGCAACAATGTCATCAGATTGTTGACGACGATGGTGAGGTCCGGCAGGAACGGGACCACGGCGGCCACGAAACCGGCCAGGAACACCACCAGCAAGAGCTGTACTACCACGAGCACGGGCAACAACGACCAGCTCCACTGCGGCCCCGGACCGGCCAACCCCAGGAAGGCGAGGAGCAGCACCAGCAGCACCACGTACTTCACACCGTTGGCCAGCACGAGGGAGAGCGGGAACACCCATTTGGGCACGTAGACCTGCCCCAGCAGGGCCTGGTTGGCCAACAGCACCGTGGCACCCGTTCGAACACTGGAATCGATCCACCGCCACACCACCAGTCCGCAGATCAGGAACGCCGGATAGCCCGGCCCCCCGCGCTGGAACAATACGCCGAAAACGAGATAGAAAGTGGCCATGTACAGAACGGGCTCCGCCACCCACCACATCAGACCGAGATACGCCCTGGACATCTCCGCCTTGAGCTCGGCGAGGACCTTGTAGCGCACCAGTTCCAGCGTGCTGGCGAGCCCCGCCGACACCAGCGGGGACTTTTCGGCAGGAATCAACTCCATAAGGCGGCGTACCCCCGTGACCCGGGCCCCGCATGGCTGCGGCATGGAATGCCCGGAATCACGACATGGGCCGGCGACACCCGCCCGCGGCTGCTGCAACGGGTATCTGGGCCGGATGGCTTGCGGGGCGCGACTTGCGAACCCCTTCCCCCTCACGCCGGCCACTCTATCACACGCGCGGTCGGCCGTCAGTCCGCCGGCCGTGGCCCTCAGACCTCGCCGAAATGGACGCCCTCGCCCACCCAGCGCTCGATCAACGCCTCCGCCGCGGGCGGATCCGCCCGGGAAAGGCTGTGCGCCGCCCGCCCCACCTCGGGCAACAGGTCATGGTCGCGCAGGACGTCGGCCACGCGCAGGTCGAGCAACCCGGTCTGGCGGGTGCCGAGCACCTCGCCGGGACCGCGCAGCTCCAGGTCGATACGCGCGATCTCGAACCCGTCGGTGGTCCCCCGCATCGCCTGCAAGCGCCGGCGCGCCACCTCCGAAAGCGGAGGTCGATACAGGAGCACGCAGGCGCTGCGCGCGCGGCCGCGGCCCACCCGCCCGCGCAACTGGTGGAGCTGGGCCAACCCTAGGCGCTCGGCGTTCTCGATGATCATGAGCGAGGCGTTGGGCACATCCACCCCCACCTCGATCACGGTGGTGGCGACCAGGAGCTGGATCGCGCCCTCCTTGAAGGCGCCCATCACTCGATCTTTCTCCGCCGGTGGCATGCGGCCGTGCACCAGCCCCACCGAGATGCCGGGCAGCGCCTCGGCCAGGCGCCGCGCCGTCTCCTCGGCGGCCTGGCACTGGAGGGCCTCGGATTCCTCCACCAGGGTGCACACCCAGTAGGCCTGGCGTCCGGCGGCACAGGCCCGGCTGACCCGTTCCAGCACTTCGTCGCGGCGCGTGTCGGGCACCACCACCGTCTGGACCGGCGCGCGTCCGGGGGGCAGCTCGTCGATGACGGAGTAGTCCAGATCCCCGTAGGCGGTCATGGCCAGCGTGCGCGGGATGGGGGTGGCCGTCATGATGAGCTGGTGGGGCGCCGTGGCACCCTCGGTCCCCTTGCGACGCAGGGCCAGGCGCTGGTGCACCCCGAAGCGGTGCTGCTCGTCCACCACCACCAGCCCCAGCCGGGCGAAGCGCACCGCCTCCTGGAACAGGGCATGGGTGCCCACCGCCACGGCGGCCCGGCCGGTCTCCAGCGCCTCCCGCACCGCCCGACGCCCGGCCGCGGACTGTCGGCCCGAGACCCGCACCACCGCCACACCCAACGGCGCCATCCATCGGTGGAAGGCACCGTGATGCTGTTCGGCCAACAGTTCGGTGGGCGCCATGACCGCAGCCTGAAACCCCGCCTCTACCGCGCGCAGGCAGGCCGCCGCCGCCACCACCGTCTTGCCGGATCCCACGTCGCCCTGGACCAGGCGCAGCATGGGCACGGGCCGCTGCAGGTCGGCGAAGATCTCGCCCACGACGCGGCGCTGCGCCGGCGTGGGCTCGAACGGCAGGCTGGCCAGGAAGCGCTCGGCCAGCCCCGCCGGGCGCGCCGGGAAACTGGGCGCCCGGTGCCGGCGCGCCAGACACCGCAGGCGCACCATGGCGAGCTGGTGGGCGAGCAGCTCCTCGAAGGCCAGCCGCCGCCGCGCCGGATGTGAACCCTCCAGGAGCGCGGCCACGTCCGTCCCCGGCGGGGGCGCATGCACGAGGCCCAGCGCTTCTTCCAGCGGCACCCGCAACCCCTCGGGCAGGAGCGCGGGCGGCAGCCGGTCGGGCAACGGCCAGCGCCCCTTGCGCAGCCCTTCGAGCGCCTCGGCCACCAAGCGCTGGAGGGTACGCTGGGTGAGGCCTTCGGTGGCCGGATAGACGGGCGTCAGCCGGCCCGTCCCCGCCGCCGTTTGCCCGGCCGGATCGAACTCGAGCTCTGGATGCACCATCTCCAGGCCGGTGGGTCCGGCGCGCACCTCGCCGAAGGCTTGCAACGACTGGCCGCGCTGGAACCGCCGGGCGAACCGCAGATTGAAATGGAAGAATCGCAGCACCAGCCAGCCCGTGCCGTCCGCCAGCGTGACCAAAAGGGCGCGGCGGCGGCGCTGGACCTGCTCCACGTGCTCCACCGTGCCGCGCACCAGCGCCTCGGCCCGGGGGCGCAGCGATCCGATGGGATGGAACCGAGTGCGGTCCTGATAGCGCAACGGCAGGTGGAAAAGCAGGTCTTGCACACTGCCGATGCGCAACCGCGCCAAACGTTCGGCCAGCGCGGGTCCCACCCCCCGCAGCGCCGTGACCGGCGTGCGCCGCGCGGCGGCCCCGGCCGTGGCCGGGCGGGCCGTCATCGGCTCAGTCCTGATCCTGTGGTAGATACAACACGGCGTCCATCTCCACGGCCGCCCCCTTGGGGAGGGCCGCCACCCCCACCGCCGCGCGGGCCGGATAGGGCCGAGCGAAGTACTCGGCCATGATCTCGTTGACCACCGGAAAGTGGGCGAGATCGGTGAGATAAACGGTCAGCTTGACTGCGTCGTCCAACGTCCCACCGGCCGCCCGCGCCACCGCCGCGAGGTTGTCGAACACGCGCCGGATCTGTTCGGCCACGTCCCCCCCGACCAGCGCCATGGTGTCCGGATCCAGCGGGATCTGGCCGGAGAGATAGACCCAGTCGCCGGCGTGCACGGCCTGCGAGTAAGTTCCGATGGCCTCGGGGGCCTGTGGGGTGTGAACGGCCTGTTTTCTGATCATGTCGCGTCTCCGTGACAGGGATGGTGCGAAGGCGATGCATTGTGCCTCAGGCACCACGCGCGCGCAGCTGCGCCGGTGCCCTGGGCACGATCCGGGTTCAGCCGACCCGCTTGACGGAATAGACTTGGGGAATCTTGCGCAGGGCCCGTAGGATGCGGGCCAGGTGTCGCCGGTCGCGGGCCGCCAGCACGAAGGTGAGTGTGGTGGAGGAACCGTCGTGGCGCTCGAAGGTGATGTTTTCGATATTGGAATGCTGGCCGGAGATCCGCGAGGCCATCTCGGCCAGCACGCCGCGCTCGTTGCGTGTCTGCACGCGAATGGCCGCCAGGAATTCCCCCTGGGGCGCCTCGGCCCAACGCACGGAGATGGTCCGGTCTTCCATACGGCGGTAGGCCCGCACGTTGGGGCAGTGGTCACGGTGAACCACCAGGCCCCGGCCCGCGCTCAAGACCCCCACCACGGGATCGCGCGGAATCGGATAACAGCATTTGGCGAAGCTGACCACCATGCCCTCGGTGCCTTCGATGGACAGCGCGGCTGCCGTCCCTTGCCCTTCCGCCTCGCCGGTGTCTGGGACCAGCCGGTGGGCCACCACCTGCGCCATGCGCCTGCCCAGGCCGATCTCCTCGAGCAGGTCCTCCAGCGAGTCGAGCCCCAGCTCCTCCAGCAGCGTGGCCATACGGGCCGCCGACACCTGGCGCAGGGACAGGTCGAAACCCGCCAGCGCCTTTTCCAGCAACCGCCGACCGAGCCGGCGAGCCTCGCCGCGGCGCTGGTTCTTCAGGTAGTGCCGGATGGCGGCCCGTGCCTTGCCGGTCACCACGAAGTCGAGCCAGTTGGGATTGGGCCGGCCGGTGGCCGCAGTGATCACTTCCACGGTCTGGCCGCTTTGCAGCACCGTGCTGAGCGGCGCCAGCCGCCGGTCGATCTTCACCGCCACACAGGTGTTGCCCACGTCGGAATGGATGGCATAGGCGAAGTCCACGGCCGTCGCGCCGCGCGGCAGGGCCCGGATCTCGCCGGCCGGCGTGAACACATAGACCTCGTCCGGGAAGAGGTCCACCTTGATGCTTTCCAGGAACTCCAGCGAATTGCCGGCCCGTTTCTGGATTTCCAGCACGTCCTCCAGCCAGCGCCGGGCCCGGTCGTGGGCCGGGGTACCCGACCCACCCGCCTTGTAGAGCCAATGGGCGGCGATGCCCGCCTCGGCCACGCGGTCCATCTCCTCGGTGCGGATCTGCACCTCGATGGGAATCCCGTGGGGGCCGAACAGGGTCGTGTGCAGGGACTGATAGCCGTTGGCCTTGGGAATGGCGATGTAGTCCTTGAAGCGTCCGGGCAGCGGTGTGTAGAGATTGTGCACGGCGCCCAGTACACGGTAGCAGGTGTCCACGTCGCGGGCGATGATGCGCACCGCGAACACGTCGAACACCTCTTTGAACGGCAACCGCTTGGCGCGCATCTTGCGGTAGATGCTGTAGAGGTTCTTGGTGCGTCCCAGAATGCGCGCCTCGACTTCCAGTTCCTCGAGCCGCGCACAGATGGCCGTCTCCACCTTCTGCATCAACTCGCGCTGGTGACCCGTGGCCTGGCGCACCGCCGCCTCCAGCACCCGGTAACGCAGGGGATACAGCGCCTGGAAGCCCAGGTCCTCCAACTCCTGACGCAGCCGGTTCATGCCCAGGCGTTGGGCGATGGGGGCGTAGATGTCCAGGGTCTCCCGGGCGATGCGCCGGCGTTTGTCCGGGCGCATGACACCGAGCGTGCGCATGTTGTGCAGCCGGTCGGCGAGCTTGATCATGATCACCCGCAGGTCGCGGGCCACCGCAAGCATCATCTTGCGGAAACTCTCGGCGGCCGCCTCGGCCTTGGACTCGAAGCTGAGGCTGGAGAGCTTGCTCACCCCATCGACCAGCTCGGCCACCTCGGCGCCGAACTCCGCCTCGATCTGGGACTTGGCCGTGGGCGTGTCCTCGATCACGTCGTGGAGGATGGCGGCCATGATGCTCGACGCATCCAGGCGCATCTCGGCCATGGTGCGGGCCACCGCCAGGGGATGGAAGATGTAGGGTTCGCCGGTGAGGCGGGTCTGGCCCTCGTGGGCCTCGGCTCCAAAGAGGTAGGCGCGGTAGATCTCGCGCACTTCCTCGGGGGAGAGATACGCCTCGAGCAGCGCGCAGAGGTCGCTGATCAGGAAGCGGCTGGATTCAGCGGCGGGTGCAGGTCCGGGGCGGGAGATCGCCGGATTCGCCATGCGGCCCAGCCGTCCCGAAGGTCAGATTTCGTCCGGGGGGCCCGCCGGGGGTCGGGGCACGTCGGTGAAGGGGTTCATCTCCATGCCCGGCATTTCGAGCGCTTCCGGCTCGTCGAGCAACTCGGGACCGATCTTGCCCTCGGCGATCTCGCGCAGCGCGATGACGGTGGGCTTGTCGTTCTCGGGCTCGACCAGGGGCTCGGCCCCACGCTCGATCTGCCGCGCCCGCTTGGCGGCCAACAGTACAAGCTGGAAACGGTTGTCCACCTTCTCGAGACAGTCCTCTACGGTCACTCGCGCCATTCGCGCAACCTCCAACGGAACTCCGGAAACGACAAAAAACCACAACGGTCCGGGCCGCTGCGGAACACTGCCTCGCATTCTACGGCAAAACCCCTCGACGGGCCACTGGCCGGCCTTTCAACGCGCGCCGGTCAGGGCACGGATCAGCGCGGCATGCCGCATCCGCTGCGCATCCAGTCGCAGGCGGCGCGCGCGGACGATGGCCGCCAGATCGTCCACCGCTTGGTCGAAGCGGTCGTTGACGATGAGATAGTCGTATTCGGCGTAATGCCGCATCTCGGCCTCGGCCTGCCGCATTCGGGCGGCGATCACCTCGTGGGAATCCTGCCCGCGTCCACGCAGGCGTGATTCCAGCGCCTCGCGTGAGGGCGGCAGCACGAACACCGACACGGCCTGCGGCATGCGCTCGCGCACCTGGCGTGCGCCCTGCCAGTCGATGTCCAGCATCACGTCGCAACCCTCGGCGAGCAGCGATTCCACCGTCTCGCGCGCGGTCCCGTAGTAGTGGCCGAAGACCTCGGCGTGCTCCAGGAAGGCGCCCTCGCGCACCATGCGCTCGAAGCGTCCCCGATCCACGAAATGGTAGTCCCGCCCGTCCACCTCGCCGGGGCGCTTGGGCCGGGTGGTGTGCGAGACGCTGAAGCGCACGCGGGAGTCGCGCTCCATGAGCGCGCGGATGAGCGAGGTCTTGCCGGCGCCGGATGGCGCCGACACGATGTAGAGCGTACCTGGAGCGGTTGCCTGCGCCATGGAAAGGCTCCTCGATGGCTCCTAGACGACGTGGATGACGAACGGTCGCCGGCGATGGGAGGGCGGACGCAAGACATGCCGCCGGCCCCTTTCCCACAGCGGGCTACTGCAAGCGGCGTACCTCTTCGTCACCCAGGTTCAACACCGTGCGGGCCAGGTCCACCGCCGCGTGGGCAAAGGCCTCCAGGTCCCGGTAGGCGTCGGAACGGTCCAGGACCTGGCTGCCGCCGGGCAGAATCAGACGCACGCCGTACTGACCTTCGTCCCGTTCGCGCGCGGGCAGACGCTCGGCGGTGATGTACATGCCGGGCTCCGACTCGCCATCCACCACCGCCGCCAGGATCCAGCGGTAGTCGCGGCCGTCCCTGGACTCGATGTCACCCAGGATCACGAAGCTGAAGTTGCCCACCCGATAACGGCGCCTGGGGATCGCCGTGCCGATCCCCGGTCGTTCGATGCGGGCTGCGGCCTCCTGCGCCACGACGGAAACGCTCAAGCCTGCTGCGAGCCCTGCTGCTGCGCCTGCTGGGCCTCCTGTTGCTCGATCTCCTGGCGCACTTTGTCCATGTCCAGGTTCTTGGCCTGTTGCAGCAGGTCGTCGAGCTGGGCCGCCGAGAGCATGCCGGGCTGGGCGTACAGCAGGATCTGCTGGCGCAGGAGCATGATGGTGGGAATGGACTGGATGCGGTAGGCGGCGGCCAGTTCCCGCTGCTCTTCGGTGTTGACCTTGGCGAAGACCACGTCGTCGTGCTTCTCCGAGGCGGCCTCGAAAATGGGTGCGAAGGCCTTGCAGGGACCGCACCAGGAAGCCCAGAAGTCGATCACCACGATGTCGTTGTTCTCGATGACCTCGCGAAAATTCTCTTTGGTCAGTTCCATGGTGGCCATGGGGGAATTCCTCTGTCGCTGATCGGTTTGCAACGGACCCTAAGCCATTCGGCGCCGCCCCGCAACGCTTGACACACCCGTGGCGGGTCCACCCTCCCCGCACCGGGGACACGCCGGTTGATCCCAGTCAAGCGCCCCGCCTCGGGACTTGCTTGAATGGGCCCATGAAACGACGCGATTTTCTCAAGCTCTCCGCCACCTTCGGGGCCGGGGGCGCCCTTCCGCTGGGGCTGATCTCGGGCTGCGCCGAGCACCCGCTGCCCGGCAGCGGCCGGGTCACGCGCACGCCCACGGTCTGTGACATGTGCTTCTGGAAGTGCGCAGGCTGGGTCGTCCAGGAGGACGGCGAGCCCTGGAAGGTGGTGGGCCACGCCGGCGATCTGCACAGTGGCGGGCGGCTGTGCACCCGCGGCACCGGTGGGATCGGGGCCTACCTGGACCCGGACCGGCTCAGGCGCCCCCTCGTCCGCGTGGAGGACCATGGCCGGCAGCGGTTCAAGGAGGTCTCCTGGGAGGAAGCGCTGGACACGGTGGCCCACGGCCTGAAGCGGGTGGCCGAGCGCCACGGTGCCGATCGCGTCGCCCTGTTCTCCCATGGCGCCGGCGGCCACCACTTCAAACACCTGCTGCGGGCCTTCGGTTCGGGCAGCTTCGCCGCCCCGTCCTACGCCCAGTGCCGCGGACCACGCGAGGTGGGCTTTCAGCTCACCTTCGGCGAGGGCGTGGGCTCGCCCGACCGCACCGACATGGCCCATTCCCGCTGCATCGTGCTCATCGGCTCACACATCGGCGAGAACCTGCACAACGGCCAGGTGCAGACGCTCACCGAGGCGCTGTACCGGGAAGTCACCCTCATCACTGTGGACCCCCGCTTCTCGGTGGTGGCGAGCAAATCGCGTTACTGGCTGCCCATCAAGCCGGGTACGGACCTGGCGCTGCTGCTGGCCTGGATGCACGTGCTGATCGACGAGGAACTGTACGACCGGGACTACATCCAGCGGTACGCCACCGGCTTCGAACCATTGGCCGAGCATGTGAGACAGTTTCCACCCGAGTGGGCCTATCTGGAGACCGGGATCGCCCCGCAGACCATCCGAGAGACCGCTCGCGAAATGGCCCGGGCCGCGCCGGCAACCCTGGTCCACCCGGGGCGCCACACCACCTGGTGGGGCGACGACACGCAACGCGCACGGGCCATCGCCATCCTCAATGCCCTGTTGGGATCCTGGGGCCGCAAGGGCGGGCTCTACCTGCAGGAGCGGGTGGACCTGCCCAAATACCCGTATCCGCCCTATCCCAAACCCAAGAGCACCTTCAAGGCGGCCCACCGCGGCCGCTTTCCGCTGGCCGAGGCCGGAGTCTCCAACGCCCTGGTGGAAGCCTCCATCGGCAGGGACGCCCACTACAAGGCCTGGGTGGTGTATGGCACCAACCTCCCAGTGACCATCCCGGGCGTGCGGCCCCTACTCAAGGCAGCCATCGACTCGCTGGACTTCGTGGTGGTCATCGACACCATGCCCGCCGAGATCACCGGCTATGCGGACGTGGTGTTGCCCGAGTGCACCTATCTGGAGCGTTACGACGAGTTGCGCAATGCACCGGAACGCCGGCCTTCGCTGGCCCTGCGTATGCCCGCCTTCGCGCCGCGCCACGAAACCAAGCCCGGCTGGTGGATCGCCCGGGAAATCGGCCTGCGCCTGGGTCTGGATCGGTACTTCCCGTGGAAGGACTACGCCGAGGTATTGGACTGGCAGCTGCGGAAGGTGGGCAGTTCCCTGGAGGAAATGCAGCGGATCGGCCTCAAGCACTTTCCCCGACAGACCCCGCTCTACCTGGCCGAGGGCGAGGACTATCCCTTCGCCACCCCCAGCGGCAAGATCGAACTCTACTCCCGGACCCTGGCACAGGCCGGCTTCGACCCCATGCCACGCTACACACCACCCCCCGAGCGGCCCGCGGGCTACTACCACCTGAACTATGGGCGCATGCCCGCGCACACCTTCAGCCGGACCACCAACAATCCCCTGCTGTTCCAGCTGGCCCCCGAGAACGTCCTCTGGGTCAATCCCATCACCGCGGAGCAATGGGGCCTGCGGACCGGTCAACGCGTGCGGCTCAAGAACCAGGACGGTGTGGTGAGTCTGCCCATCCGCGTGCGGGTCACCGAGCGAATCCGGCCCGACTCGGTATTCATGGCCCATGGGTTCGGGCACCGCTCGCCGCGCCTGCGGCTGACCTTCCAGGTGGGGGTGGACGACAGCGCACTCATGACCCACGTGCCGCTGGACCCCATCATGGGCGCCACGGCCATGCGGGCCAACTTCGTCACCTTCGTGAAGGCGGACGCATGAAACCCGGCACGCCCCCCACGCGGGCTCCATGGACGCTCGCAAGGCCATGACCGTCCGCTACGCCATGGTCATCGACACGCGCACCTGCATCGGCTGCGGGGACTGCGTGGTGGCGTGCAAGACCGAGAACAAGGTCCCCGCCGGGCTCAACCGGGACTGGGTGGTGGAGCTCACCGAGGGAACCTATCCCAACCTGCGCACCGAGTTCCGCTCCGAGCGCTGCAATCACTGCTCGCACGCCACCTGCGTCTATATGTGCCCCACCGGTGCCAGCCATCACTGGCGCGACACCAACATCGTGCTGGTGGACCCGGCCAAGTGCACCGGCTGCAAGGCCTGCATCGCCGCCTGTCCCTACGACGCGCGGCTGATCATGCATCCGCAGGGCTACATCGACAAATGCACCTTTTGCCATCACCGCGTCGCAAAGGGCCTGGACCCGGCCTGCGTCGCCACCTGCCCCACCCGCTGCATGCACTTCGGCGTACTCGACGATCCGGACAGCCGTGTCTCGCGCCTGCTGCGCACCCGCAAATGGAAGACCCTCCAGCCCGAGACGGGCAACGAACCCAACGTCTATTACCTCCTGTGAGCCCCCGCCATGCGTGAAGAGCTGCTGGTCACGTTGCGCCACAACCCCCACGTGGACCCGGTGCTGTCCATCTGGGGCTGGGAGATCTCCATCTACCTGTTCCTGGGAGGCCTCACCGCCGGTCTCATGTTCTTCGCCGGGCTGCTCACCCTGCTGCGGAAAGACCGGACCGCTCCCTTCGCCACCACGCGCCTGGCCCTGATCGCCCCCTTGGTCCTCTCCGTGGGCATGACTACCCTGTTCCTCGACCTGGAATACAAACTCCACGTCTTCCGCTTCTACCTCACATTGCGGCCCAGCTCTCCGATGTCCTGGGGTTCATGGATCCTGATCCTGGTCTACCCGGTGATCATCGTGCAGGCGCTGTCCACCCTGCGGCGCGGCTGGCCAAGGCTCGCCGCCTGGCTCGAACGCCTGCCCCTGGGCAGGTGGCTCCTGGACCTGTGCGAACGCCTGCGCCGGCCGGCGGCGGCAGCGGCCCTGCCCGTGGGCGTGGCGCTGGCCATCTACACCGGCATCCTGCTCAGCGCATTCGCCGCCCGCCCCTTCTGGAACACGGGATTGCTGGGGGTCCTGTTCCTCGTCTCGGGACTTTCCACCGGAGCCGCCCTGGCGGCGCTTCTGGCCCGCGAGCCGGCCGAGCGCCGTTGGTTCGTGCGCACCGACCTGGGGCTCATCCTGGTGGAGATGCTGATCGTGGGGCTCCTGGTGATCAACCTGGCCACCGGCGCCCGCCCGCAACTGGAGGCCGCGCGCCACATCCTGGGCGGTGACTACACCCTCGCCTTTTGGATCCTGTTCTTCACCGTGGGCCTGGCCGTGCCCGTGCTCATCGAGGCGTTCGAACCATTGGGCCTCGGCCGTGTGGCGATGCTTGCCCCGGTGCTGGTGCTCGTGGGCGGCTACGTCCTGCGCGACGTCACCGTGCGCCTCGGCCAGGAAACCACCTGGATCGACTACACCAGCGAATACGACGCCGCGCTGTTGCAGCGGGTGGAAACGCGCTCGGCCGGACCATAGGCTCCTTTTCATCCTTCCCAGGAGGGCGGTACGTTTCAGCCGCCCTCCGGGAGAGCCACCACGATGGGCAGCCGCAGATTACGGTGTTCCCAGAAATTGAACGCCAACTGCTGCACTGCCGCAGTGACCCGTTGCCCCTTTCGTACGAGCAGCCGCCCGTCGATGGTGGTGATGTCCTCGTGGACGACCATGCCGGTGCTCAGCCCCTGGATATCGACTTCCATGACCTTCTCGGCCGGAACATCCCGCTCCAACGCCTCCAGCGCACTCAGGATTTCTGGATCATAGGCCGTGCTGCGGTGGCGCAGTCGCGCCACCGCCTCCCGGCCGCTGTGGGGCCAGAGCGCGTCCAGATCCAGAGAGCGATCTGCAGATACGGGTCCGTGGAAAGTGGCCCCAGGGAAAGCCGCAGCAACACGCCGAGCGCCTGCTCCTCGCTCGCCACACACCGGCGTGTCAGCCGCTTCTGCAAATAACCGGACTGCGCGGGCCACTTCAGCCGTGAGGCGCACCGGGCGCGGGTGTGTCTGGGACACGCCGGACTTGTGGCGGGCGGCCCACGCGATTAGACTGCGATGCGGCGCGTTGGCTTCCTGGCCGGGTTCCGTCCGGGAGCGCCCGCTCTCCGTGACCACCGATCCCCGCCGGACCGGCGTCGCACGATCCGGGAGGCCGGCCAGGCGGCGGGCCCACGTCCGCGTCGTTCGACACTCCGTTCATCTCGACTCAGGAACCTTTATCCATGCACTTCAAGAAATTGTCCGCGCTCTGCGCAACGCTCGCCTTGGGTGGCACCCTGCTCACCGCCCCGGCTCATGCCTTCGACATGGGCAACATGATGAATCCGTCCAAGTGGTTCGGAGGCGACAACGACCGTGACTACGGCCGCAGGTATGGCCCAGGACCGGGCTACGGGCCCGGCTATGGGTATGGCGGACCGGGCTACGGCGGTCCCCCGCCGGGCGCCTACGGCCAGGGTTACGCCCCTGGCGCGGGCTATGCGCCGCCACCGGCTCAAGGTGGGGAAACCCCGCCGCCGAGCTCGGCTCCCGCCTATGGAGCACCCGGCGGTTATGGGGGTTACGGGACTCCCGGCTACGGTGGCGGCTCCGGCTATGGGCCCCAACCCTATGGTGGCCCTCCCCAGGGTGGTTATTACGGGCAACCGCCTCGCGTGCGCTGAGGTCCGAGGACGGCGTTCCGAAGGCGCCACCTCGGAAGGCGCCCACGGCGGCGCGCGATGCGCGTCCGTCGCAGCCGGGGCGCGGCCAATGGCCGCGCCCCGTGCGTTCGGGGGGCATTGAGGGTGACCGAGACGCTGCTCGCCGCGCTGCTCACCTTGTTCGTGGTAGTGGATCCGGTCGGTGTGGCGGTGACCTACGCCGCCATGAGTCACGCGCATCCTCCGGCCGAAAACCAGCGCATGGCCATCAAGGGGGTGGCGGTGGCCACCGGAATCCTGGTGCTCTTCTACTTCGCCGGCCGGCCGCTCCTCGCCGCACTGGGCATCGGCATCGACGCCTTCCGCATCGCCGGCGGCATTCTCCTGTTCGTGCTGGCGCTGGACATGGTGCTGGTGCGGCCCTCTGGCCTGCGCACCACCACCGATGCCGAGGCCGCCGAGGCCGCCCACAAGGCGGATCTGTCCGTCTTTCCCCTGGCCTTTCCTCTACTGGCCGGGCCCGGCGCGATCACCACGGTGATCCTGATGGCCACAGGCTCGGGGCACGGTGTTCCCGCGCCGATGGCCCTGACCGTCATCGCCCTGGTGATGGGGGGTACGCTGGCCGCCCTGGTGGCGGCGACCCGCCTGGCACGCCTGCTGGGCGAGACGGGTGCCAACGTGGTGACGCGACTGCTCGGGCTGCTGCTGGCCGCCCTGGCCGTGCAGTTCGTGCTCGACGGAGTGCGCGGGGGACTCGCCCTGTCCTGAGCACGCCGGCTCAGGCCCAGCCCAACAGTTCGACCACGGTGCGGGCCATCTCCAGTGTCTCGGGGCCGCCCCGGATGAACAGCACGCCTCCGGTGCGGCCGGTGGCGGCCACGAAACACTCGATTTGGGCGCGCAGCTCGGCGGGCTGTGGAGGCTCGTCCCAGCGCACCATCCCCACGGGTCCGGTGGGCCCCGAGACCCCCGGCATCCAGAGCCGGTGCGGACCCGCAGGGGCGCCGCGGCGCACCACGGCCGCATCCGGAAACCTTGCGTTCAGGGCACGCTGCACGCAGGGCGTGCGTTCGGGGGAGCCCTCGAGCACGAAGCCGCCCAGCCGACGGGCCACGGCATCGAGCACCAGGCGCCGCTCGTCCCGTTCGGTGAAGGCGTCCTCCAGTTCGAAGTAGAACCGGAATGCCTCGGGCACCTCCCGGCACCAGCGCGAGACCGTCTCGACACCGGCGCGGTCCACCGCCTCGGCCGGAACGAGCACGCAGCGGAATTCATTGCCGTAATAGGCGAGGCGCCAATCCTCGGGCAGGTCCGCGGGGTAGTAGTCCGTCACCCATGCCGGGTGATCCCACCCCACCGCGCCCACTTCCACACAGGGACCCATGCGCACCTCCCAGTCCGGGTCGTCGGCACGCCAAAGAGTATAATCCCCGGCCTTTGGGACCGAACCCGGGATCGATCAAGCGTTGATGTGGCCGTTCATCGCCGCGGTGGTCGCAGGACTGGCGTTGCTCGTATGGAGCGCGGATCGGTTCGTGCACGGAGCCGCCGCAACCGCCCGCAATCTGGGCGTCTCGCCGCTGGTGATCGGGATCACCATCGTGGGCTTCGGCACATCGGCGCCCGAGATGCTGATCTCGGCTATCGCGGCTTGGCAGGGCAACCCACGGCTCGCGCTGGGCAATGCGGTGGGCTCGAACATCGCCAACATCGCCCTCATCCTCGGGGCCACGACCCTCGTCTACCCGCTGAGCGTACACTCGCAGGTCTTGCGCCGGGAGCTCCCGGTGATGCTCGGGGCCATGCTGTCGGTGGTGGCGCTGAGCTGGGACGGGGCGCTCGGCCGTTGGGAAGGTCTCGCCCTGGTCCTGCTCATGGTACTGGTACTGGTGGGCGTGACGCGCACGGCCCGTCGCACCCGTGAGCCGGACCCGCTGCTGCGGGAATTCGCCGAGGAGGTCCCGGAGCAAGTGGGGCTTCGGGCGGCACTGGCCTGGCTGGGGATCGGGCTGGTGGTGCTCTTGGCCGCCTCGCGGATCCTGGTGTGGGGTGCGGTGGGCATCGCCCAGGCGCTGGGAGTGAGTGATCTGATCATCGGGCTGACCATCGTCGCCGTCGGCACCAGTCTGCCCGAGCTGGCCGCCTCCATCGCGGGGGCGATCAAGAAGGAGCCGGACATCGTGGTGGGCAACGTGCTGGGATCCAACATCTTCAATACCCTGGCCGTGCTCGGCATCGCCGCGATCATCCGGCCGGTGCCGGTCTCCGAGACGGTGGTGCGGCGCGACTATGCACTGATGCTCGGTTCGGCCCTGGTGCTGTGGGCCATCGTGCACGGCTGGACCGGGCGGCACGGCCACATCAACCGCATCGAGGGTGCCCTGCTGCTGGCGGGTTTCGTCACCTATCAGGCGATGCTGTACCACGGGGCCCGGGCATGAGCCGCAGACCCGAGGGCCAACCGTCGCAGGTCCACGCCGAGCGGCTGGTGGAGCTCGCCCGGGCGGTGATCCGCACCGAGGCCGAGGCGGTGCAGGCGCTGGTGGAGCGGGTGGATGCCGATTTCGTACGCGCCTGCCGCTGGATGCTGGAGTGTGACGGGAGGGTGGTGGTCCTCGGCATGGGCAAGTCCGGGCACGTGGCCCACAAGATCGCCGCGACCCTGGCCAGCACGGGCACGCCCGCCTTCTTCGTGCACCCCGGCGAAGCCAGCCACGGGGACCTGGGCATGATCACCCCCAGAGACGTGGTGGTCGCCCTGTCCAACTCCGGCGAGACCGAGGAGATCCTCACCATCGTGCCGCTCATCAAGCGCCTGGGCGTGCCGCTCATCGCGCTGACCGGCAACCGCGCCTCGCGCCTGGGCCGCGAGGCCGACGCCTGCATCGACGTGAGCGTGGCGCAGGAGGCCTGTCCGCTGGGCTTGGCGCCCACCGCAAGCACCACCGCGGCCCTGGTCATGGGTGATGCCCTGGCCGTGGCGCTGCTGGAGACCCGCGGTTTCAGCGCCGAGGACTTCGCGCGCACGCATCCCGGGGGCCGGCTGGGACGACGCCTCCTGCTGCACGTGGAAGACGTGATGCGCACCGGCGAGCACGTCCCCCGCGTGCGGCCCGACACCCCGCTGCTCGAGGCCCTGATGGAGATCACCGCCAAGGGCATCGGCATGACCACCGTGGTCGACGGCGAGCGGGTGGTGGGGGTGTTCACCGACGGCGATCTGCGGCGTACCATCGACCGGGGCGTGGACCTGCGCGCCACGCCCATCGGCTCGGTGATGACCCGCGCCCCGCACACCACGCGGGCCGGTCTGCTCGCCGTCGAGGCACTGAAACAGATGGAAGACCACGAGATCAACGCGCTGCCGGTGGTCGATCGCCAGGACCGGCTGATCGGCGCCCTGAGCATGCACGACCTCCTGCAGGCGGGTGTAATCTGAGCATGGGCACCGACGGGACGATGAAACACCTGCAAGACATCCTCGAACGCGCCGCGCGCACCCGCCTGGTCATCTTCGACGTGGACGGCGTGCTCACCGACGGTTCCCTGTTCCTCGGCGACGACGGCCAGGAATACAAGGCGTTCAACTCCCGCGACGGGCACGGCATCGCCATGTTGCGCCGCACCCCGGTACAGATCGCCATCATCACCGGTCGCCGGTCCCGAGTGGTGGAACACCGCATGGCCGATCTGGGCGTGCAGCACGTCTACCAGGGTCGGCGCGACAAGTTGCCCGCCTTCCGCGAGGTGCTGGAAACCCTGGGTGTCGGCTCCGAGCAGACCGCCTACGTCGGCGACGACGTGGTGGATCTACCGGTGATGGTGCGCGTGGGCCTGGCCGTCGCGGTTCAAGACGCCCACCCCCTGGTCAAGCGTCACGCGCACTGGATCACCGCGAGCCCCGGCGGGCGCGGGGCCGCCCGCGAAGTCTGCGAACTGCTCATGGAAGGCCATGGAGTCCTCGAGGAGACCCTGGCCGAGTACACCCGATGAACGGGCGTCGCGGACGCTGGGTACTGTTTCTGGTCATCGCGCTGGGTGCGGCGGCGAGCCTGTGGCTGAGCGAATTTCTCCGCCGTCCTCCCCCCGCAGACCGCCAGGCCGAGGGACACGTACCGGAGTCGGTGCTCGAAGGCGTGCGGCTGGTGCAGTACGACCTGCGGGGGACGGTGCGCTACCGGCTCGAATCGCCGCGGCTGGTGCAATTCCTCGATGACCGTTCCATAGAGGCCGTAACACCGCGAATCGAGCTCCACTCGGACGGCCCCCGCCCCCTGCGCGTGCATGCCCATCACGCGTGGATGTCCCCGGACCGCAACCGGATCGAACTGCGTGGAGGTGTGAGCATCCGGCGTATGGACATCGCCGAGGCGCCGGGCTTCACGGCGCATGCCCGCCGACTGGTGATCCTGCCCCATCAGCAGGTGGCGAGCACGGCGGGCCCGGTGACGATCCAGGGCCGCGGGTTCCGGATCGAGGGGGTGGGGGCCGAGCTGTTCCTGGCGCAGGGCCGGCTGCGCATTCACAGCCGGGTCCGGAGCCGCTTCCAGCCGGCGGAGGCATCGTGAGGCGGCGCATCTACGACTTCCTCGCTCCGCTGCTGGTGGCGACCCTGGTGATCGGGGCTGGGAGACCGGCCCAGGCCCTGGAGTCGGACGCGGGACAACCGCTGGAGGTGGAGGCCGACCAGGCGGAGTTTCTGGACGGGGAACAGACCGCCATCTATCGGGGACGCGTGGTGGCCGTGCGCGGAACCCAGCGTCTCACCGCCGAAGAGCTCACCGTGAAGCTGGCGAAGGGGGTGGTGACTCGGCTGGTGGCCGTGGGCCGGCCGGCCACCTTCCGGATGCGGCACGACGACGGCCAATGGATCGACGCCCAGGCCGGACGTATGGAATACCGTGCCGCGGACCAGACCCTGGTGCTGAGCGCAGCGGCACGGGTGGTCAAGGGCGACCAGACCATCGAGGCCGCCCGTATCGTCTACCATCTGGACACGGGCTCGGCCGAGGCCGCCGCCCCCGAAGGGCAACGCGTGCGCACGATCCTCAACCCGGCGCAACGTCCGGAGCCCCAGGCACGGTGAGCCGCCCGTGCACTGCGCTGTGCGCGCACGGGCTGCGCAAGCAGTACCGCAGGCGCAACGTGGTCGACGGCGTTTCCCTGCGCGTGGAGCCGGGCGAGGTGGTTGGACTCCTGGGCCCCAACGGCGCCGGCAAGACCACCTGCTTCTACATGATCGTGGGCTTGGTGCGCCCCGATGGCGGCAGGGTGACGTTGGACGAGCGCGACATCAGCCCCCTGCCCATGCACCTGCGCGCCCGTCTGGGCATCGGCTACCTGCCGCAGGAGGCCTCGGTGTTCCGCGGCCTGAGCGTGCGCGACAACGTCCTGGCGGCCCTGGAGACGCGGCCCGGCATGGACCGGGCCCGCCGCCGCCGGAGGCTGGCCCAGTTGCTCGAGGAACTGCAGATCGGACACCTCGTCGACACGCGCGGGGCCAGTCTCTCGGGAGGCGAACGCCGGCGGGTGGAGATCGCCCGGGCGCTCGCGCTGGAACCCCGCTACATCCTGCTCGACGAGCCCTTCGCCGGCGTGGACCCCATCTCGGTGCTCGACATCCAGCGCATCGTCTCCCATCTGCGCGAGCGCGGGATCGGGGTGTTGATCACCGACCACAACGTGCGCGAGACCCTGGGCATTTGCGACCGCGCCTACATCCTCAGCGAGGGCGGCCTGATCGCCGCGGGTCCGCCCGAGGAGATCCTGCACAACCGCAAGGTCCGCGAAGTCTATCTCGGAAAGCATTTTCGCCTTTGACGCCGCGCAAAGGCCCCGCCCGCGAACCGTGCTAAAGCAGAACCCGGGAACCCGGCAAGGGCACGCCGTTCTCCGAACGACTCCCGCTGGTCGTGGGGACCGCCGCCCACGGTACGCGGTTCCCCTATAATGTGTTCGTGGGGGACGGAGCACGCCGGCCGCGGGTCCCCGTCCGCGAGCGTATGCCGAGTACGCGCCGCAGCCACCGAACTCGGCCGGCCTGTCCAGAGGAACCGGATCGTCCGCAGCGATGCCTTCCCATCCATGATGAAACCTTCCCTGCACCTTCGGGTCGGCCAACAACTGACCATGACACCCCAGTTGCAGCAGGCGATCCGTCTGCTGCAACTTCCGGCCGTCGAGCTGCAGGCAGAGGTCCAACAGGCATTCGAAGAAAACCCCATGCTCGAGCAGGTCGAGGAGCGGCCCGAGGAGGATCCGGCCATGGAGTCCGTCTCCGGGTCCGAGACGGACAGCCCAGTGGAGACCACCTGGGACGACCTGTACACCCCCACCACCCGCAGCGGTCCGGCCGGGGAGACCGACTACGATCCTCTCGAGAACCGGGGGGCGGGCGAGGAGACCCTGCACGAACACCTGCTGTGGCAGCTCCAGTTCACCGGACTCGGCCCCCGCGATCTGGCCATCGCCACCGCAGTGATCGACGCCGTGGACGACGACGGCTACCTTTCGCTCCCCGTCGAGGAGATCCGCGCCGGGCTGTCCGGCTCTCTGCCGGACCTCCAGACCGAAGAAGTCGAGGCCGTGCTGCACTTGGTCCAGCAGCTCGATCCGGTGGGCTGCGCGGCCCGCGACCTGGCCGAGACCTTGCGCGTCCAGCTGTCCCAGCTCCCCTCGACCACGCCGGGGCTGACGCTGGCCCTGCGCATCGCGGCGGAACACCTCGACCTACTGGGGCGGCGCGGGGTGGACGCGGTGGCGCGGGCACTGCGGGCCGGACGCGATGAGACTGCCCTGGCCGTGCGCCTGATCCGGCGCATGGATCCACGCCCCGGGGCACGCATCGGCGGCTCGCAGGCCGAGTTCGCCGTCCCCGACGTGCTGGTGCGCAAGATCGACGGAACCTGGCGGGTCGAACTCAATCCGGACGTGGCGCCCCGCCTGCGCATCAACCCGTACTATGCCGGCCTGGTGCGCCGCGCCGACCAGAGTGCGGAGAACCGCTACCTGCGCAGCCAATTGCAGGAGGCGCGCTGGTTCCTGCGCAGCCTGCAGAGCCGCGGCGAGACGCTGCTGCGGGTGGCCACGGCCATCGTCAGCCGGCAGCGGCCCTTCCTGGAATACGGGGAGCAGGCCATGCGCCCCCTGGTGTTGCGGGAGATCGCCGAGGAGCTGGACTTGCACGAGTCCACGGTCTCGCGGGTCACCACCCGCAAGTACATGCACACGCCCCGCGGCGTATTCGAGTTCAAGTACTTCTTCTCGAGCCACGTGAACACCGCCGACGGGGGTACCTGCTCGGCCACGGCCATACGCGCCCTGATCCGCAAGCTGATCGCCGAGGAGCCGCCTGGCCGACCGCTCAGTGACAGCCGCATCGCCGCCATCCTCTCCGAGAGGGGTATCGAAGTCGCACGCCGTACCGTGGCCAAATACCGGGAGTCCATGCAGATTCCCTCTTCCACGGAGCGAAGGAAGTCGGCCTGAGGCCCGTGCCCGGCCGGCCATGGGTTCAAACCACAGAAGGAGTCGCAACATGCACATCGACCTGACTGGCCATCACGTAGACCTCACCCCGGCCCTGCGCGACTACGTCAGCGAGAAGTTCGACCGCCTGGAGCGGCATTTCACGCACGTGATCGACGTCCACGTCGTGCTGTCGGTGGAGAAGGTGCGCCACAAGGCCGAAGCCTCCATGATGGTCAGCGGAAACCGCCTGTTCGCCGACCACGTCGAGGACGACATGTACGCGGCGATCGACGGCCTGGTCGACAAGCTGGATCGACAGATCATCAAGCACAAGGAGAAGCTGAAGGATCATCACCGAGCCGAGGGTTCCCATCGCAACGCCGCCTTCGGAGCGGAGTGACGCCGAGGCGGCGGGCCGGGGTGTCCCGATCGGCGCCCCGTAGAGGACGAGCCGGCGCACGAGAATGCCCGTGGGTCGGCTCCGGTGAACCCCACAACGCACACGGACGACAGGAACGACCATGAACATTTCCGAGCTGTTGGCGCCCGAGCGGATCCGGATCCAGCCGTCGGTCAGCAGCAAAAAGCGCGCCTTGGAGATCGTCGGCGAATTGCTCTCCACCGCGCTGCCCGAGATCTCCGAGGCGCGCATCTTCGATGCGCTGAACCAGCGCGAACGCCTGGGCAGCACCGGCCTGGGTCAGGGCGTCGCCCTGCCTCACGGGCGGCTGGAAGGCGTGGACCGGCCGGTGGGAGCCCTGCTGATCCTGGATCAACCGGTCGACTACGAGTCCATGGACCGCAAACCGGTGGACCTGATCTTCGCCCTGCTCGTGCCGTCGGCCTCCACCGAGGAGCATCTGCAGATCCTCTCCACGCTGGCTGAACGGTTCTCCGATCCCGCCTGGGTGGAAAAGGTCCGCAGCGCCCAGACCGCCGAGGAGATCCTGGCCGCGGTGGATGCCCAATCGCCCAGCTTTGCCGCCTGAAGCCCCGTGGACACCCCGCTGACGGTGCAACGGGTCTACGAGGATCTGTCCAAGCGGCTGGGCCTGGAATGGCTCGCCGGACAGAACGGAGCCCACCGCAGCTTCACCAGCCCGGCCACCTCGCCCGGCGCCCCGTCGGTGGTGGGGCACTTCAACCTCATTCACGCCAACCAGGCCCAGGTGCTCGGAAGACCCGAACTGGACTATCTGGCCCAACTCAAGAAGAACTCGTACAAGGACGCCTGTGAACAGCTGTTCAAGAGCGGCTCGGTGGCCATCTTCATCACGGACGGCGAACACCCACCGGAACGCTTCCGCGAACTGGCCGAGCACTATGCGCTGCCCATTCTGCGCACCCCCCTTTCGAGCAACGAGCTCATCAACCACCTGCGCTACTATTTCGCCCACAAGCTGGCCGAGCGGGTGCATCTGCACGGCGTCTTCCTCGAGGTCCTGAGCACGGGCGTGCTGCTGACCGGTGACAGCGGCGTGGGCAAGAGCGAACTCGCCCTGGAGCTCATCACCCGCGGGCACCGGCTGATCGCCGACGACGCCCCTGAGTTCGCCCGCATCGCGCCCGACGTGATCAACGGCACTTGCCCTCCCCTGCTCCAGGACTTCCTGGAGGTGCGCGGCCTGGGCGTGCTCAACATCCGCGCAATGTACGGCGACAGCGTCATCAAGACCGGGAAGTACCTTAGGCTCATCGTGCACCTGCAGCGCTACGACCCCACCCGCCAGGACGCCGCCGAAGACCGTCTCCAGCATCTCCAGAAGACCCGCAATGTGTTGGGCGTGGAAATCCCGGAGTTCACATTGCCCGTAGCCCCGGGGCGCAACCTGGCCGTGCTGGTGGAGGCGGCGGTGCGGAACCACCTGCTGCGGCTGAACGGCTACAACGCAGCCGAGGACTTGGCCGCCCGGCAGCGCCGCGCACTCAACTGAACCCACGCGCCATGCACCGCCTCGGTCCGTCGCGCCGCCGTCCCCTCGCGGGCGCAACCCCATGAACGCCCTGCCGACTGATCTGGTGGTCGTCAGCGGTTTGTCGGGGTCCGGCAAGACCGTGGCCTTGCACACGCTGGAGGACGAGGGCTATCACTGCATCGACAATCTCAGCCCCGGCTTGCTGCGCGCGATGGTCGACCAATGGCGCGAGGAGGGTCCCCGGTTCTACGACCGCGTCGCCGTGGGGATCGACGCGCGGAGCAACCCGCGTTCCCTCAAGGAGTTTCCCGCGCTGATCCAGGAGATCCGCCGGCGTGGCATCACGCCTCGCGTCGTCTTCCTCCAGGCCGATGCCGAGACCCTGCTCAAGCGCTTCAGCGAAACCCGCCGACGCCATCCGTTGACCCGCCGGGGCCTCCCCTTGCTCGAGGCCATCCATCTGGAACGCACGCTGCTGGCGGAGATCGCCGACACGGCCGACCTGCTCATCTCCACCTCCGAGACGAACGTTCATCAGTTGCGGGCCATTGTGCGCGAACGCATCGCGCGCACACAGGCCAGTGCCCTGTCGCTGTTGTTCCAGTCGTTCGGTTACAAACATGGCGTGCCCGGCGACTCGGACTTCGTGTTCGACGCCCGGTGCCTGCCCAACCCCCATTGGCAACCGGAGCTGCGTCGCCTGACCGGGCGCGACCGTGCCGTGCAAGTCTTCCTCCAGGAGCATCCGGCGGTGAAGCGCATGATGGGCTCCATCGCCGCCTTCCTGGAGAACTGGATCGGCCATTTCCAGGCCGAGGGACGACGCTACCTCACCGTTTCCATCGGTTGCACCGGGGGACAGCACCGCTCGGTGTATCTGGCCGAGGCCCTGGCCGCCCGCTTCCGGGATCGCGCGGGCCTCAACGTCTCGCTGCGCCACCGCGAGCTCGGGCTGTTCGACGGGCGGCGGGATTGATCCGGGCCGCTCCCTTGTCGACGGACCCCGATCTGCGTACAGTGCCCCCACTCGGGACGTGGGAAGCGGGAGTGCGATGCCGGTCGGTCTGCTGATCATCACGCACAGCGAGGTGGGGAAAGCACTCCTGGGCACGGCGGTCCGGATGCTCGGCCTGTGTCCCCTGCGCACGGAACGCCTCGACGTACCCCTGGACGCGGACCCCGAGACCCTGGGCGAGCAGGCCCGCGCCCTGTGCGCGGAGCTGGACGCGGGCGACGGGGTCCTGGTGCTCACCGACCTCTACGGATCCACCCCCTGCAACGTGGCCCAGCGGCTGCTCGGCCGGGCGCGGGTCCAGGTGGTGGCCGGCATCAATCTGCCCATGTTGGTGCGCGTGCTCAACTACCCGACCCTGGACCTTTGGGAACTCACCACGAAAGCCGTCACCGGCGGCCACGACGGCATCCTGATCTGTGAGGATCCCGGCGCGAGCGGATGAGCGCGGTGCGGCGGCCAGAGGAAACGCCCGGTATCCATCGGAGAGAACGAGGCTGTGGTCGAACGAGAGCTGGAGATCGTCAACCGGCTGGGCCTGCACGCGCGGGCGGCGGCCAAGTTCGTGAAGCTGGCATCGGGTTTCGCCTCGGAGATCACCCTGGCCCGCGGCGAGCGCGAGGTCAATGGCAAGAGCATCATGGGGGTGATGATGCTCGCGGCGGCCCGAGGCACCCGGCTGCGTCTGCGCGCCGAGGGTCCCGATGCGGAACGGGCCGCCGAGGCACTGGCCCGGCTCGTGGCCGAACGCTTCGGGGAGGAGGAGTGACCCCGGCCGAGGCAGGACCATCCGCGCCGCAACGGGAAGCTCCCGGCCCCCGCCCGACGGCACGACACCCATGACACTGGACCTCTCCGGCATCGGCGTCTCGCGGGGCACCGCCATCGGGCGGGTGGTACGCATGCGCCACGGCGACCCGGAGATCTACGAGCAGGCGCTCGCCGAGACGGCGGTGGAGAACGAGGTCGACCGCTTCCGAAAGGCCCTACGGCGCGCCTCCGAGCAACTGCACGCCGTGCGCGACGCCATTCCGCCGGGAACCCCTCCGGACGTGGCCGAATTCATCGACACGCACCTGCTGATGCTCTCGGACGATCTGCTCTCCGAGGTCCCCGTCAACATCATCCGCGAACGGCGCTGCAACGCCGAATGGGCGTTGAAACTGCAGCGCGACGCCCTGGTGGCGGTGTTCGACCAGATGGACGACCCCTATCTGCGTACCCGCCGCGACGACATCGACCACGTGATCCGGCGCGTGCAGCACCTCCTGCTGGGGGGCGATGCGACGTCCGACGCCCTGGGTCGCGATCTGCGCGGGCGCATCGTAGTGTCCGACGAGCTCAGCCCCGCCGACATATTGATGCTCCACCAGCGCCACGCCGCCGGTGTCGTCACGGAGACCGGGGGCCCCCTGAGCCACTCGGCCATCCTGGCGCGCAGCCTCAATCTGCCGGCGGTGATGGGGGTGCATCACGCCACACGGTTGCTGCAGGACAACGAGGTGGTGATCCTGGACGGGGCCACCGGCATGGTGCTGGCCGGGGCCGACCGGCGTCTGCTCGCCCACTACCGCAGGCGACAGCGCGACGAGCAACGGCGCAGGCGGGAATTGCTGGCCCTGCGCGAGGCGCCGAGCCGGACCCTGGACGGCCATCCCATCGCCCTGCGGGCCAATATCGAGCTCCCGGAGGAGATCCGGGCCGCCCGCCAGGCCAATGCCGACGGCGTGGGCCTCTATCGCACGGAATTCTTCTACATCCACAGGCAGAAGCCCGCCGGCGAGGAGGAGCAGCTCCAAAACTTCCGCCGCGTGCTGCGGGCGCTCAAGGGCAAACCGCTGACCATCCGTACCCTGGACATCGGCGGTGACAAGGACTGCTCGGCCGCGGAGGTGGGCCTTCCGGGGCGCAATCCGGCCCTGGGCCTGCGCGCCATCCGGCGGTGCCTGCGTGACGTGCCGGGGTTCAAACCACAGCTGCGCGCCGTTCTGCGCGCATCGGCCTCGGGCCCCGTGCGACTCATGTTTCCCATGTTGACCTCGGTGCCGGAACTGGAGAACGCCCTGGCGCTGCTCGAGGCGGTGCGCGAAGAGCTGCGGGCCGAACGCAAGCGCTTCGACCCCGCGATGCCCGTGGGCGCCATGATCGAGGTGCCGGCCGCCGCCTTGGTGGCCGAGGCGTTCGCCCAGCGCCTGGACTTCCTGTCCATCGGCACCAACGACCTGATCCAGTACACCCTGGCCATCGACCGCCTCGACGAGGAAGTGAACTACCTCTACGATCCACTCAACCCCGCCGTGCTGCGCCTCGTCCAGATGGTGATCGACGCCGGACACGCCACCGGCACGCCCGTGGCCATGTGCGGCGAGATGGCGGGCGACCCCCGCTATACCCGCCTCCTGCTCGGGATGGGACTGACCGAGTTCAGCATGCCGCCGGCGGCCCTGCTCGAGGTCAAGCGCGTGGTGCGCAACAGCCGCCTGGAGCCGCTGCTGGAACGCTGCCGGACCCTTCCGGGCAGCGAAGCCGAGATCCACGCGCTGGTCGAAGAGCTCAATCGGGATCTGTAAGCGCCGTATCCGGCCGAAGCATTCGGGCCGGGGTCCTGGTACGCCATCCAATGAGTTAGAGTAACCGGAGAAGACGCCGGCCCGCCGCAGGCGGAGGCACGGGACGAGAACCGGCACGCGCCGGCCCACCAAGGAGATGTCGATGAATCCGCGCGCGGCACACATTCGCCGGCTCGGGCTGATCCTCATGGCGTTGGCCGGTCTTCTCCGGGCCCAACCGCCCGAGCTGCTCGAGATTTCCCTGCGCACTTTCCCACCAGGTCGGCTGTCCACGGCCCGTCATGCGCAGGTGACGGTGCGCGTGGCCCCGGGCGAGACGGCGCGTTATCTGCTGTATGAGGCGGGTGCACCCAGCTCCTGGGCGGTCACCTCCTCCCCGTGGGCCGTGAGCGCCGCGCCCGTGGGACCGCGGGGGCGGGCGCGCGTCGTGGTGCTGCGCGCCGAACCGCGGGGTGACCGGGTCCGGCTCCAGATCGAATTCACCTCCGCGGACGCCGGGGGCGCAGCAGGCCGAATTCGCACCACCGTCCGGGTGCCCATGGGGCGCTGGAGCCCCCTTCTGGAGATGGGACTGCGGGATACCGGCGGGCGGCGGTACACGACCTCGGCCGCCGGGCAAAACACGCTATGGGTCCGGGTGCGCCCTGCGCCGGTGACACCGTTGCGTTAGACTCTGCGCGTCTCACGAACGAGCCCGACCCATGGCCGAACCGCTGCTCAGCGACACCCAGGCCGAACGCCGCCTGGATGCCGTCGCGGACGCCCTCGACACGGGGGCGTTGCACCGCGTGCGGCAGATCCTGGGGGCCATGAATCCGGCCGAGATCGCCCACCTGCTCGAGTCGCTGCCGGCTGGGCAACGTCTGTTCGTCTGGCGCTTGGTCGATCCCGACGATGCGGGCGAGGTGCTCGTGCACGTGGGCGACGAAGTGCGCGCCGGGCTGCTGCGTGAAACCGACAAGGACACCCTGCTGGCCGCCGCCGAGGTCATGGAGACCGACGACCTGGCGGACTTGCTGAGCGAGCTGCCCGACGCGGTCACGCGCGAGTTGCTGCAGAGCATGGACCGGCGCGACCGCGAGCGGGTCGAGGCGGTGCTGTCCTACGACGAGGACACCGCCGGCGGCCTGATGAACACCGACACCATCACGGTGCGGGCGGACGTGACCCTGGACGTGGTCTTGCGCTACCTGCGCATGCGCGGCGAGATCCCCGAGGGCACCGACAGCCTGTTCGTGGTGGACCGCTACGACACCTATCTGGGCACCCTGCCGCTGACCACCATACTGACCGAGGACGTGGATCAGCGCGTGGCCGATGTCATGGACACCTCCGTCGAGGGCATTCCCGCCGACATGCCGGCCACCGAAGTGGCCAAACTGTTCGAGGACCGGGATCTGATCTCGGCGCCCGTGGTGGACCAGCACGGACACCTGCTCGGCCGCATCACCATCGACGACGTGGTGGACGTGATCCGCGAGGAGGCCGACCACGAGGTCCTCAGCATGGCGGGCCTGTCGGAGGAGGAGGACATCTTCGCCCCGGTCCTGCCCTCGGCCCGACGGCGCGCCGTATGGCTCGGCGTCAACCTGGTGACCGCCTTCGTGGCCTCCTGGGTCATCAGCCTGTTCGAAGGCACCATCCAGAAAGTGGTGGCCCTGGCCGTGCTCATGCCCATCGTGGCCAGCATGGGCGGCATCGCAGGCACCCAGACCCTCACGCTGGTCGTGCGCGCACTGGCCCTGGGCCAGGTGGCCCGCGCCAACACCCAGGCCCTGTTGTGGAAGGAACTCGCCGTGGGGGCCATCAACGGCCTGTTCTGGGCGTTCATCGTGGGACTGGCCTCGGCGGTCTGGTTCGACGACCCCGGCATCGGCTGGATCATCGGGGCGGCCATGGTGATCAACCTGTTGTGCGCCGCCTTCGCCGGCGCCGTGATCCCCCTGCTGTTGCGGGCCATCGGCGTGGACCCGGCCCTGGCCGGCGGGGTGGTGCTGACCACCATCACCGACGTGGTGGGCTTCATGGCCTTCCTGGGGCTGGCCACGCTGTTCCTGGTGCGATGATCCGCCGCACGGCACAGGGGGTCCTGCCCCATCCCTGTGAGCACATCTTCACCGTGATCGCCGACGTGGAACGCTACCCGGAGTTCGTGCCGGGGTGGCGCGAGGTGCGCGTCCTGGAACGCGGCGAACGACGGGTACGCGTGGAACAGGCCTTCGCGCTCGGTCCGATGCAGTGGCGGTTCGAGTCCGAGGCGCGGTTCGATCCACCCCGGGGCATCGACATCGAGGCCGGCAGCGGGCCGTTCGAGTCGCTCCTCGTCCGGTGGCGATTCGAGCGGGTCGGCCCCGATGCCTGCCGGGTGGCGCTGGAAGTGCGCGCGACACTGCACTCGCCTGCACTGGAGGCGTTGTACGGTGCCCTGCTGGACCGCCAAACCAGCGGGCTTTGGGATGTGTTCGCCCGCCGGATCGCGACGCTCCATGCCGCCTGATCCATTCCATCTCCGGCGCAGACCCCCTGGCCGCCCCGGCGGGTTCGTGTGGCTGGCCGTGTTCCTCGCCTCACTCATGACCGGCCCCGTGGCCGCGGCCGAAGACCCCTGGTCGGAGGCCATAGACCGGGGCGAGTGCGGTCGCATGGCGGCGCTGCTGGATGCGGGAGCCGACCCGCAACGCCCTTCGGCCCGGGGCAAGACCGCCCTGATGGCGGCGGCGGCCGCCGCCTGCCGTGGGTTGGTGCGGCGGCTCCTCGTTCGGGGCGTGGCGGTCGATGCCCGCAACCGGCGCCATGGGACCGCACTCATGTACGCAGTGATCGGGGGGGATCCGGAAATCGTCTCCGCACTGCTGCGGGCGGGGGCGAATCCCGATCTTCAGGGCGCCAACGGGTGGACGGCCGTGACGATCGCCGCGGCCAAGGGCCGCGTAGAGATCCTGGACCGGCTGCTCGAGGCCGGCGCCGATCCGAATCCCAGGGACCTGTTCGGCTGGACGCCGCTCATGCGCGCCGCCTATGAAGGCCGTGCGGCGGCCGTGCGCCGGCTGCTCGCGCACCCGCGCGTGGACGTGAACGCCCGGGACTACAACGGCGCCACGGCGCTGCATCACGTGGGGTTCAAGGGGGACCGGGCCATGTGGAAGCTGCTCGTGCAGGCCGGGGCCGATCCCGCGGTGCGCGACTACACGGGCGAGCGCCCTGTTCTCCGGCCGGCGCCGCAGCCGGGTGCGAAGACATCCATTCACGCGCGCCCGTAATCGTCCTCGCGGCGCTCGATGTCGTCCTCGCCGAAGTAATCTCCGCTCTGGATCTCCACGAACACCAGATCCCTGGTGCCGTCGTTTCGGATCCGATGCCAGGCGCCGCGGGGGATGTCCACCGACCCGCCCGGGCCGAGGCGGATCTCCCGCCCGTCCAGCGTGACGGTGGCGCGGCCACGCACCACGTACCAGTGCTCGGCCCGCCGGCGGTGGCGCTGCAGCGACAGCCGCTTGCCGGGCCATACGGTGATGCGCTTCACTTTGTGATCCTCGGCATCCGCCAGGACCTCGTAGAAGCCCCAGGGACGCACCGCTTCGGGTTCCAGACCTTCCGGGATCCCGCGTAATGCCTCCATCGCTCTATCCTCGCTCGACGAGTTTGAGAGATGCACCCGTTCCTGCCTTCCTGTCCCTACCCGTGTCCCGACGATAGCCAGAGCGTGCCGTAGGGCTCCAACCGTAGGGACTCCGGCAGTTCGGGAAGACTGCGGCCGCCCAACAGCTCCACCCAAGGCCCACTGGAGGGCGCGGGAAGCGAAGCGGCCGGAATCTGCATGGCACGGGGGCTCAGATTGTTGATGCACAGCAGGCGCTGGGCGTCGGTGGACCGTTCGATGCCGAACAGGCCGTCTTCCAGGTCCAGCACACGCTGGGGAGCGTCCGGATGGAAGGCCGGCTGGGCCGCGCGCAGCTGCAGGCGGCGCGTGTATTCCTGGAACACGCGAGCCGTGACGCTCGAGCCGTCGGCCAGCAGGTCCTCGAGCTGCGATTCGGACCAGCGGCCCCGGTTGATGGCGCGGTTCTGGCCGGTCTGGTTGACCCCGAAGTAGTCGTTGTGACTGGCCGTCAGGCTGTGGAAGTAGACGGCCGGGATGCCTTGCAGGGCCATCTGCACCGTCTGCGAGCACAGGAAGCGGCGGATGTGCAGGTCCGGGTCGTGCACCACCGGATCGCCCATGGCATCGAAATACGTGATGTTGAGCTCGTAGGGGCTCTCGCTCCCGTCGGGCAGGCGGCGCGACGAGACCAGCCCGCCCAGCTGGCGCACCCGCTCCACCACGGCCTGGATCTCTTCGGGCGGCACCAGTCCCTCCAGGGGCCGCACACCGATACCGTCGTGCGAGGCGGTGAAGTTGAGGAAGGTGCACCCGGGAGGGGGCTCCGGCAGGTTGCGCGCCCACTCGGTGAGGTAGCGGGTGGTGCCGAACTGCATGGCATGCAGCAGCAGCGGCGGGAGGCTGAACTGGTACACCATGTGGGCCTCGTCGCCGTCGCCGAAGTAGCTGATGTTCTCGGCGTGCGGGAGGTTGGTCTCGGTGAGCAGGAGGGTACCCGGCGCAAGCATCTCCACCACGTCGCGGAACAGCTTCACCACCTCGTGGGTCTGGGGCAGGTTGATGCAGGGCGTACCGATCTCTTTCCACAGGTAGGCGATGGCGTCCAGGCGCAGGATTCGCGCCCCCTGCTCGATGTAGAAGAGCAGGATGTCCAGGAACTCGAACAGCACGTCCTGGTTGGCGAAGTTGAGGTCCACCTGGTCGGCGCTGAAGGTGGTCCACACCCAGCGCTCCCCCCCCGGGGTCTGGGTGGGGGTGAGCAACGGCGAAGTGCGCGGGCGCACCACCATGGACAGATCGGTGTCGGGTTCCACCTCGATGAAATAGTGCCGGTGCGGAGCCAGCCCCACCTGGTAGTTGCGGAACCACTCGCTCCGGCTCGAGACATGGTTCAGCACCAGATCGAACATGAGGTCGAAATCCGCGCCGATGGCCCGCACGTCCTCCCAGGTTCCCAGCTCGCGATTGACCTGCCGGTAGTCGATCACCGCGAAGCCGTCGTCGGAGCTGTAGGGGAAGAACGGTAGGATGTGCACCGTGGTGAGACTGTCGACCAGATGCCGCTTGAGAAAACGCTGGAGGGTGCGCAGGGGCGCCTCGCCCTCGCGCCGGATCATGTCCCCGTAGGTGATGAGCACCGCATCGGACTCGTCCCAGAGGGGGGCTCCGGACCCGTTCCAGTCGGTGTCCTCCTGGTAGCGGCCCACCAGCAACCCGAACCGGTGGATGAGGCGCTCGGTGATCGCCTCGCCGTAGAGCCGGGCCAGGCGTGCCCGCAGCCTTTCCAGCGGTTCCCGGGGCAGGATGATCATTCCGTGAGATGGCGGATGTTGTTGAACAGGGACTGCAGCGAGTAACGCAACACGGGATAGCCGTAGTAGCGCTGCGCAAGGCGGTAATTGTACGCGGTGACCTCCTCGCGATAGGCCGCATCCTCCATCAGCCGGCGGACCTCGTCCACCGCCCTGCGGTTGATGAACCCGTCGATGACCGGAAATCGGAATCCCTTGGGCTGGATGTCGCGGGTGAACACGTCGTAGCGGTTGACCAGCACCGGCTTGCGGAAATAGATGGCCTCGAGCAGCGCGTTGCCGAATCCCTCGTACAGGCTCGGGAAGGTCACGAAGTCGGCGTGGGGATAGAGGTCTTCGAGCACGTACATCTTGCGCCCCCGGCCGTCGTACTGGCGCACCTCCGAGACCCGGTCGGAGATCAGACGCAGATCCACGTTTTCGTCCTGGGCGAGCTCCTGGATCTGGCGCAGATAGTCCTTGCCTTCGTCACCCGCATCGTGAGAGATCACCAGCTTGCAGCGCGGGTTACCGAGCCGGCGCAGCAGCATGATGGCGTGCTCGATGCCCTTGCGTGGCACGATGCGCGTGGGCTGGAGCACGAAGATGTCGTCGGGCTCCAGACCGATCTGCTCGCGCACGTCGCGGTTGTAGTCGTCCAGCGGCGGCGGGGGCGTGTCGAAGTCCAGCACGTTGGGGACCAGCACCGATCCGATGCCCTTGCGCCAGGCCAGGTCCTCGCGCGCGGCTTGATTGATGACCACGTGCTGCAGGCGCGGCACCCGCGGCGGAAAGGCGGTCTCCAGGTAGTCCAGGGCCGCGGAGTTCTGGAACCGGGAACGCTCCCAGTAGAAGTCGTGATGATGGGCGATGGCCGGGATCTCGGTCTCCAGCAGGAACTCGGTGATGGCGATCCCCAGCGGTACGTGCATGGGGATGGTCACCGCGTTCTGGACGATCAACACGCTGATGTCGAAGCGGGCGACGAACTCGTACAGCGTCCCCTTGAGATAGTCGGCCATCTCCTGGATGCGGGAGGCCACCTCCGGCGGGCGGTGCCGCTTGCCCCAGAGCCGCTCATTGATCCAGGCGTTCTCCGGATGATGGAAGAACGCCTCGGGGATGCACATGCTGATCTCCGGAGCGCGATCGAGCAGTCCCCCGTACCAGTAGCTCACGTGGCTGTCGCCGGACCACAACACCTCGGCCCATTTGGCCGATTCCAGCGACACGCCGTCGGTGCCCGCGAAGCGAGTCGAGACGAACCCGACGCTCTCGCTCATTCCTCACGCCCGAAGAAGACCCACCAGCGCATAGGCTAGCCGCCGGCCCGGACCCCGCGCAAGGAAACCACGGCGCGCGCCGGACGAAAGGGCGTGTCCGGCTGCGGGGACGGAGGCGGTATCCGGGCAAACCGGACTCGGCCGGATCCTCAGCAGCCCTCGTCGCCGCGCAGGCGCCGCGGCCGCGCGGGCCTTGCAGGGGTGGCCGGCCGCACCACGCCTTCGCCCAGCCCGAGATCCAGCCCCAGGCCGAGCGTGTCTTCCTGTCGCGCGGGTGCTGTCGGTTCGGGCGCGCCTTTCGCCGACGGGGCGACCACGCCACGCCGGGTGAGGTAACCGCCCTCGAAATAGCAAGAGACGGCCTTGTGCTCCGGCGCCGCATTTGCGCCGGCGGCGAGGTACGCCCGCCAGGCCGCGTATCCGCCCGCCAGATAACGGGCCGAGACGCCGGCCATGCGCAGGACCGCGGCCACCTCCGCCGCCTGCCCGCCCCGCTCGGACACCAGCACCACGCGCCGCCGGCGAGGCAGGCTCTCCAGGCCCCTGGGGGCCAAGAGTTCGGCCGGATCGGCGTGGCGGGCCGAATCGATGTGCCCTTTGTCGTACCGGTCCGAAGGGCGTAGGTCGATGACCAGGACCTGCTCCGGTTCCGAGACGAGCCACTGGGCCAGCTCCCGGGGTTCCACCCGCATCTCGCCGCGCCGGATCGCCTGGGCCAGTCGTTCCGCGGCTCCGGGGCCCGCTTGCC
>JALSSO010000009.1 GCA_026984215.1 Gammaproteobacteria bacterium
AGGTCGATGACCAGGACCTGCTCCGGTTCCGAGACGAGCCACTGGGCCAGCTCCCGGGGTTCCACCCGCATCTCGCCGCGCCGGATCGCCTGGGCCAGTCGTTCCGCGGCTCCGGGGCCCGCTTGCCCGCGCGGCACGCCGTCGGGGCCCGAGCACCCCGCCACGCCCGCGCCCAGGACCACGGCCAAGAACACCGCACCGAAGCCCATGCCCGCCGCGAGCCGCCCCGGCCGCCGCATCACTGCCCGTCTCAGGCGTGCACCCATCACATCGTTCTCCTTTGCGCGCCGGGCGGCGGCCGCTTCAGAAATGGTAATTGCCCTCCTGGTCGAAACCGATGGTCTCGTTCAGGAAGCGGACCTGGTATCCATGGCGCCGGAGCAGCTCGTAGGCCATCTCCGCACGGATCCCGTTGGCGCAGTACGCGATGATCTCCTGGTCCCTGGGCAGTCGGTCCAGTTGCTCCTCGAGGCGCTCGAGCGGGATGTGTACCGCCCCGTGCAACGTGCCTCGCTCGGCAACCTCGCGATCGCTGCGTACGTCCAGAAACACCACCCCCTCGCGCGACTTGGCGAGCCGCTCGAACTCGGCACGCGGTATGGCGCCCGGGGGAAGCGCCTTCTCGTAGTGGATCTCGGTCGGTAGTGCCCCGGTCTCCACCGGCAGTCCGAGTTCTTTCCAGCGTTCGAACCCGCCCTCGAGGATCGTGGCGTTCTTGTAACCCCAATCACGCACGTTCTTGAAGGCGCGCAACACATCCCCCGTGTTGTGCCGGTCCGAATACAGGGTGACGGGAGCGCCCTTGTCCGAAACGCCCGGAAGCACCGGTACGCGATCCTCTTCGACGAACCGCTGGGTCATGGCCGCGAGTCGCGGCGAGGGCATCGACACGGCCGTGGGAACGTGTCCGCGCTCGGCGCGGGCTGGATCTCGCACGTCGAGCACCACGTGATGCGGCCCGAGCCGTTCGGCCAGCCACCGCGCGGAGATGTGCACGGGCAGCTTGACCCGCTTCCATTCGGGCATCCCGGCCTGGAAGCCCTTCACGTTCCGATAGCCGTGCTCCATGGCGAGTTTGACGGCTCGGCCGGTGTACGGGCAGGTGGGCCCGCCGCAATAAAAGACCAACAGCCGCGCCTTGTCTGCGGGCAACGCCTCGAGGAAGGCATCCCGATCTCCCGGGAAAGCGGGTTTCGCGGAAGGGATGTGGCCCGCGTAATATCGCTTGGGCGGGCGGGCGTCACCGAGAAAATACGGACCCCGCCGGCCCTGCAGAACGGCGATCAGCTCCTGGATGTCGATCTCGACTCCCGGCGGCAGGGCGAAGACGATCTTGCGGATCCGGGCGGCCGGCCTGCCGGGCTCGTATTCCACCTCCACCAAGTCCGGGGGGGCCAGATCCGCGAAGCCCCCGGCATGCTCGTAGCGGGTTTGCGGACCCACCCGTACGATCACGCGGCCCCTGCCCTTGACGCCGATCTGGAGTGTTTGCGCCTTGCGCGAGACCTGCTCGATACGGCCCTTGACGAGTTCGGCCCACGCCGCCTCCGGGCCGAGAGAGAGCACGAGCATCACGAGCATCAGCGCGCGCCTGGACATGGGGAGCCCTGCATCGACCTCACAATCACGATGGATTTAGCATGGGCGGCATGGGGGGCGGGTTCAAGCATGGAGGCCGGCCGGTTTGAGCGAAGTCAACCCGGCCCGCGGCCGCACACCGGTGCAGTGAACCGCAACCCGGCGGATCACGTTGTCTGACCGCACCAACTGCGCCACACTAGCGCGGCTCCGGTGCCACGCCCCCGGGCGGCGGGTCGCGGAGCGGGAACCTTCCGCAAACGATCGAAGCAACCGGCAGTAGGGCGACCCCCATGAACGAGATCACGGCCGAGGCCCCCTCCGAACCGATCCAGGACCTCCCCCGACGCCTGGAGGGCTACCGGGAAATGCTGCTCGCCAACCTGGTGATGGCCGGGGAGATCCCGGCACCCACCTTCCAAGAACAGGCCCGCGTCGAATTCGTCAAGCAGCGCTTCGTGGAATGCGGGCTGGAGCAGGTCTCGAGCGACGCGGCGGGCAACGGGCTCGGCCTATTACGGGGCCGGACCGGGAGCCGCGCCATTCTCCTGCACGCCCATGCCGACACGCCGTTCCCCGAGACCCTGCCCCACACCCTCAACGTGGAGCCGGGACGGGTGGTGGGCCCGGGGGTGGCGGACAACGCTCTGGGAGTGGCGGCCCTGATCACCCTGCCCACCCTGCTCGAACACCTGGACATCCGCCTGGACAACGACCTGGTGTTCATGGCCTCGGTACGCAGCCTGGGCCGTGGGAACCTGGAGGGGCTGCGAGCCTTCCTGGTGACCACCCAGCTGCCGATCCTGGCCGGTATCTCCATCGAGGGCGTGCCGCTCGGGCGCATGGATTACGTCTCGCAGGCCACGGTGGGGGCCGAGATCACCTGCCGCGTGGACCCCGACCATCCCGTCGAGGCCGGCGCGATCCCGGCGCTCAATCAAGTGCTCACCCAGTTGCGCGCCATGGAGCTGCCTGCCGAATCGCACACGCGCCTGGTGCTGGGCTCGGTGGCCGGAGGCACGTCCTACAAGTCGCCGGCGCTGTCGGCCACCCTACGCTTTCAGCTGCGCGGTGACGCCGACCCCGTGGTGGAAGGCATCACGGAGCAGATCGTGGCCATCTGTGACGCCGTGGCCCGCTCCACCGGCGTTCGGGTGGCCTTCGACGTCATCGCGCGCACCCGCGCCGGGGGGCTCCCGGACGACCACCCCCTGGTGGTGCGCACCCGCCGCATCCTCGAGGCCTTGCAGATCGAGCCACTGCCGCCGACCCATTCCTCGGCCGCCTCGGTGTTCCTGGAGCGGCAGATCCCCTCCATCACCCTCGGCGTGAGCTTCGGCGCCCACCGCGGCGAACCCTCCGAATACGTGGAGATCCCGCCCATGCTCAAGGGCATGGCCCAACTCATCGGTGTCCTCAAGGCTGTCGACGGAGGCTGTTGTGACCGACATTGACCAGTGGCTCGAGACCAACACCTACCACCACGGCCAGTTCTGGGATCTCAAGCGCCTGATCGAAACCAAGGAGTCCAAGGGGCTGACGGTCTCCCTGTGCATCCCCACGCTCAACGAGGAAAAGACCATCGGCAAGGAGGTGGTGATCCTCAAATCCGAGCTGGTGGACCGCTATCCGCTGCTCGACGAGATCGCGGTGATCGACTCGGGTTCCACCGACCGCACCCTGGAGGTAGCCCGCAGTTTCGGAGCCGACACCTATCTCTCGGCCGAGATCCTGCCCGAGTGGGGCACCCGCCGCGGCAAGGGCGAGAACCTGTGGAAGGCCATCTACCAGCTACGCGGCGACATCATCGTGTATGTGGACGCCGACATCAAAAACATCCATCCCCGCTTCGTCTACGGACTGGTGGCGCCGCTCGTCTACCGCCCCGAGGTACACTACGTGAAAGCCTTCTACGACCGGCCGCTGGCCGACGCCACGGGCATCCGGCCCTCGGGCGGAGGGCGGGTGACCGAGATCCTGGTCCGACCCCTGTTTTCGCTCTTTTTCCCCGAGCTCACGGCGCTCATTCAACCCTTGTCGGGCGAGTACGCCGTGCGCCGCGAGGTGCTCGAGCGCATCCCCTTCCCTATCGGTTACGGGGTGGAGACCTCGCATCTGATCGACGTCTACTTCGAATGGGGGCTGGAGGCCTTCGCGCAGACCGACCTCGACCGGCGCGTGCACCGCCACCAACCCACCCGCGACCTGGGCAAGATGTCCTTCGGCATCCTGCACACCTTCCTCACCCGGCTGCGGGCCCGGGGAATCCTGCCGGGGCTGCCCGAGCTCACCCCCATCCTGCGCCAGTTCCAGTTCCACGACGGCAAGTACGAGCAGGTGATCCACGAACTGCGCGAGGAGGAACGCCCACCCATGATCGAGGTACCCGAATACCGCGACAGGCGCGGCCTGGCCCCGGAACAGGATTGATCGCTCATGGGTCCCCGCGTGGCCATCGTCCACTACCACCTGCAGACCGGCGGGGTCACGCGGGTGATCCAGCACGCCGTTCACGCCCTGCTGGCCCGCGGGGCCCGGCCGGCGGTGCTCACCGGACAACGGCCCGATGCGCCGTGGCCCTGCCCCGTGCAGGTCCTGCCCGCGCTCCAGTACGAGGAGACCCGACCGGCCGCCTCTCCCCGCCAACTGCTGGAGACGTTGCGCGAGGCGGCCCGCCAGGCACTGGGGGCGGCGCCGGATCTGTGGCACGTGCACAACCACAGCCTGGGCAAGAACCTGCTCCTGCCCGTGGTCCTGCGCATGTTGGCCGAGGACGGCGAACGCCTGCTGCTCCAGGTGCACGACCTGGCCGAGGACGGCCGTCCCGCCCTGTACCGCCGCCTGCTGGAGACGCTCGGCGAGGGTGACGCGCAACGTCTGTCCGCCGTCCTCTACCCCAACGCACCGCACGTGCACTACGCCGTCCTCAACCGCCGGGAGCTGGAGGCCTTCCGCAGCGCGGGCGTCTCACCGCAGTGTGGACATCTGCTGCCCAACGCCGTGGATCTGGACATGGAAGGCGGGGGCGATCCCACCCCCCCGCCGGCCGGCCCGCCCCTGTGGCTCTATCCCACGCGCGCCATCCGGCGCAAGAATCTGGGCGAGTTCCTGCTGTGGGCGGCGGTCACCCCCGACGCCCGTTTCGCCACCACCCGGGGGCCCGCCAACCCCGCCGAGCGGCCCCGTTACGAGGCCTGGCGCGCGTTCTCCGCCGCCCTGGAACTGCCGGTGGCGTTCGAGCAGGGCGAACGCCCGGGCGCCACCCTCGCCGGTCTGCTCGCCGCCTGCCACGCCACGGTGACCACCAGCGTGGCCGAGGGGTTCGGGCTGGCCTTCCTGGAACCGTGGCTCGCCCTGCGGCCGGTGGCGGGCCGAGACCTGCCCGAACTCACCGACGACTTCCGCGCCGAGGGCGTGCGGCTAGACGCGCTCTACCGCCGGCTCGAGGTCCCCTGCGAATGGCTGGATGCCGTGGCGCTGCGCGAGGCCGCGGCCGGGGCCTTGGAACGCACCCACCGCGCCTACCGCCGGCCGGTGCCTGAGGCCGGTCCCGAACGCGCCCTGGCGGCCTGGATCCGGGACGGCTGGCTGGATTTCGGGCGCCTGGACGAACCCCTCCAGCGGCAGGTGATCCGGCGGCTCCACGCCAGCGCCGAGGCCCGCGCCCTGCTCCGCCCACAGGGCCTGGGTGAGACCCTGCCCGGGGCCGCCGCGGTGGCCGCCAACCGGGAACGTATCCGCCACCGGTTTGGACTGCACGGCTACGGCGAACGGCTTCGGGCCTGTTACGGTGCGCTGCTGGAGTCCCCCACCGCGCCGCCGGACGCGCTGGATGGCGGCGCGCTGCTGGATCATTACCTCTCACCGGAACGACTCTATCTGCTACGCACGTGACCGCCGACCTCGCCCCCGACCTCATGGAGCGCATCCGGCGCTCGAGCCGCCCGCTGGCCCCCATCCCCACCGGGCACCCGGCAGACACCCGCCCCCTGTCCGGCATCCGGGCCGTGCTGTTCGACGTCTACGGCACCCTGCTGGTTTCTGGCAGCGGTGACGTGGGCACCGCCCACGAAGTGACCCGGGACGAGGCGTTGCGCGAGGCATTGGAGGCGGCCGGCCTGCTGCCGCGTGGGCGGCCATTACCCCACGGCGCCGGTTTGCTCGAACGGATCATCCTGCAGCACCACGAACGGGCGCGGCGCGAAGGGGTGGAATACCCGGAAGTGGACATCCTCGAGGTCTGGAGCGACGCCCTGGCCGCCCTCGGGCTGCCGCCGGCCCCGAACGCGGCGCTGCGGCACTTGGCGGTGGCCTACGAGTGCGCCACCAATCCGGTCTGGCCCATGCCCGGCATGACCGCCACCCTGGCGTGGCTCGCCGGCCGCGGATTGCCCCTGGGTATCGTCTCCAACGCGCAGTTCTACACACCCCTCACCCTGGAGGCGCTCACCGGCCGCGGATTGCAGGCCCTGGGCTTCGATCCCGGCTTGTGCGCCTGGTCCTGGCAGCTGCGCGAGGCCAAGCCCTCGCCACGCCTGTTCCGGCTGGTCCTGCGCCGGCTGGAGAAGCGGCATGGGATCGCGCCGCGGGCGGTGCTCTATGTGGGCAACGACCTGCTCAAAGACATCCTGCCCGCCCACCGGCTGGGCCTGAAGACCGTGTTGTTCGCCGGCGACCGCCGGTCTCTGCGTCTGCGCGGGGACGATCCGCGCGTGGCAGGGATCACACCCGAGCGCACGGTCACGGACCTGGGGCAACTGCGTGCGATCCTAGCAGGCCGTTGAAA
>JALSSO010000010.1 GCA_026984215.1 Gammaproteobacteria bacterium
GCCTGCGCAGCAGGGCGGCCAGCGCCTTGAGCACCTGATCGCCCGCCTGATGCCCCAGGTGATCGTTGACCGCCTTGAAGTGATCCACGTCGACCACCAGCAAGGACAGCCGCATACCGTAACGCTGTGCCCGGGCGACCTCCTGTTCGAGCGTCCTGTCCAGTGCCGCGCGGTTGAACAACCCGGTCAGGGGGTCTTGCATCGCTTCCTGCATCGCCTGCCGATAGAGCAGTGCGTTGCGGATGGGATAGACGGCGCCGAACAACGTCTCCTCGAACACCGCCAGCTCCTCCTGGGTGAACCGCCGGGCCCGGGAGAAGACCATCTCTCCCAGGTACTCACCCTCCAGGTCCAGCCGATAGCGCGCCTGGTGTCGCGCCGCAGGGCCTTCGAAGACCTCGATACCCATCCGTTCATGCAGGTAGCCGACCCGGTCCACGGGCACCAGCTTGCGAATCTCCGCCGCGAACAGCTCGAGCAGGCATTCCAGATCCAGTGTCACCTGCAGGACGCCGGCCAGATGGTGGCGGATTTGCGGGAGTTCCTTCACCGCGCGCGCGGCGGGCTCTGGGCGGGCCGGCCCCCTCAGGATCCCCGCCGCATCGGCCACAGCCAGTTCTCGAACGTGTTCCATGGCGTCTTCACCCCTTTCTTCGTGCGTGGTAGCGCGTGGCTATCAGAACTCATGCGAGATTCATGCCAGTTGTGCTTGTATGCCCGCAGGGGCATGGTTCCCGCCCCGAGCCACCCAAACACCCGGTTCGATCCCGTGCCGGCACGCCCCGATCTCGGGTGGCTCACGCGGCGCGCCAAGTCGTTGACACCCGGCCCGAGCATGCCGCTCGATGGATGGTCAAATCCTCGACGCTTCGGTGGGATCGCTCAAGAATCGGCCCGACGAGCCGATGATTGAGGCGATGAAGCCGGTCTTTCCCACAGTCAGCTCGTTCAACGCACGGCGGCCGCCCCCCGCCGCCGGCCGGACCGACCCGCCCGCCGCGCCCGAAGCCCTGCGCCCGGGGGCCGAGCTGCGGGTCCGGGTGCTGCGGGTCATGGACCGTGCGGCGGTGTTGTTGCAGATCGGCCGCGAGGTCTTTGCGGCCCGCACCGAACTCCCCCTGCGCCCAGGCACCGAGTTGAGCATGCGGGTGATCTCGACGACGCCGGATATCGTGCTCCAGCCTCGACCGACCCGGCGGCATGACGCACAGACAGCAGCGGTGCGGGAACGCCTGGCCGGCGTGATGCCCATCCAGCGGCCGTTGGCTTTCACGCTGGCGGCGATGCTGCGCGCCTTCCAGGGGCCGGGTACAAGACCGGCCACAACGGGCCCGCTGACGGGGTTGCTCGAGCTGATCCTGGAGGTCCGGCGCGTCGGCGACCCGCAGGCCCTGCGCCTGGCCTTGGCCCGATGGGGGGGGGCGGGCGCGGCCGACGTGCCTGGCGCGGCCCTGCAACTCGAAACCGCCGAGGAGGTTCTCGCACGTCAGATCCGCCCCGAAACCACGACCCCGGCTTCACCCCCGCCGTCCCGAACCGCGCTGCAACCGGCGGCCTTGTCCCTGTCGCATCCACCCGCCTCTCCGTCGGAGGATGGGGAGGCGGGCATGCTCCAGTTGGTGAAGGCCGCCCGGGCCCGCCTGACCCTGCATCGGGTGGCCTCCGAACGGCTCGGCGCCGCGGGCGAACCCCAGTGGTTGTTCGAACTGCCCGTGCTGCGACCCGGTGGCATCGACACCGTGGCCGTCTGGATGCGTCGGGATGCGCGGTCCGCGGGCCGGGGCGGCGGCGCCGAACCGGCGTCCTGGCGGATCGACCTCGTGATCCCGGTCGGCGAACAAACCCGCCTGCACGCCCGCTTGGTGCTGGAGGGGAACTGGCGGCTCAAGGTTACGCTGTGGTGCCCGGATCGTGTACTGCATCGACGCGCTTCGGAGCGGATCGCCCGCTTGCGCGAGGGGTTGGAGACCGCGGGCCTGGAGGTGACGCACCTGGCGTGCCGGGCCGGGTGTCCCCCCGCCCTGCCCCGGGTGGAGACCCTCCTGCCGCGGCTGTTGGAGGCCCGGGCATGAGCAAAGCCCGCCGCACGCCCTCCACACCTCCGACGGACAAGATCGCCGTGGCGCTGCGCTACGACGGGCGGGGCGATGCCGCGCCCGTGATCGTGGCCAAAGGACGGTGCACCGTGGCCGAAGCCATCGAGCGATGCGCCATGGACCACGACGTGCCGTTGCATGCCGATCCCACCCTGGCCCAGGTGCTGGAGCACGTTCCCCTGGGCGAGGAGATCCCCGAGACCCTGTACGTGGCCGTGGCCGAGGTGCTGGCGTTCGCCTACTTCCTGCGCGGCCGCGAACCCTGAATCGCGGTTTCGGTCTCAGGCATATTCATCCACGTGCCGCCGATCGCCGGAGTCCGGATCATTGCCTCGGGGCCGGGAACCCCGGCCACGTTCGCGCACCGGTGGGCGGCGCCGTGGGGATTTCCGTTCGCCGTTTCTGCGCACCGGCGCGGGACCCTGTACCGGAGGGACCTCGTTCATCGTACCTCCCTTGGACTGGACCAGTCCGCCATCCGCGCCCGCAGGCGCAGCAAGGCCTGGCCATGGATCTGCGAGACACGGGACTCGCTGACGCCCAGAATCGCCCCGATCTCGCGAAGGTTGAGTTCTTCGTCGTAGTAGAGTGACAGAACCAACCGTTCCCGTTCCGGGAGCGCGTCGATCGCCTCGGCCAGAAGCCCCTGGAAGTCGTCGGCCTCCAGGACTCGGTCCGGGCTATCGGGTTGCCCCCCTCCCCAGGGACCGGCGCCCGCCAGGTCCCCCGTGGCGCGGTCCTCCAGACTCACCACTTGGGAGGCGTTGCTGTCTCGCAGGATGCGCGCGTATTCCTCCGGGGTGATCCCCAAGGCCTCGGCCACCTCCTGGTCCTTGGCCGCCCTCCCCTTCTCGTTTTCGATGCGCCGTATCGCTTCGGCCGCCTCCCGGGCCTTGCGGTGCACGGAGCGTGGTGTCCAATCCAGACGCCGGATTTCGTCCAGGATCGCCCCTCGGATGCGGGTGCCCGCATAGGTCTCGAAACTCGCCCCATGCGAAGGATCGAAATGCCGCGCCGCATCCAACAGCCCGAGCATGCCCGCCTGGATCAGGTCGTCCAGCTCCACGTGATCGGGCAGACGCGCGAGAATGTGGTAGGCGATCCGCTTGACCAGCGGCGCGTGTTCCAGCACCAACCCCTGCAGGTCGGGCCGACCGGGATCGGGCTCCCGATATGGACTCGGGGCATACATGTCCTCACCCGCCGCCGGCAGGCGCCCCCATCGCGGCCAGCCGTTCCACGAAAAACGAGATCTCGCCTCCGGCATGCTCGGGTACCGGCCAGTCCTCCATGGCCCGGGCCAGTCGCAGGAAGGCCTGCGTTGCGCGGCTGTGCGGGTAGGCCGATACCACGGGTTCCTGGCGCTGCACGGCCTTGCGCAGGTCCGGATCGTAGGGCACCGCCCCCAGATAACGCAGCACCACGTCGAGGAACCGCTCGCACACCGCGGCCAGCTTGCGATACAGCGACAGCCCCTCGCCGGAGTTGCGGACCATGTTGCAGACCACATGGAAACGATCGACACCCTGCTCGGTATGCAGCACCTTGATCAACGCGTAGGCGTCGGTGATCGAGGCGGGCTCGTCACAGACCACCACCACCACGTCCTGTGCCGCGCGGGCAAAGCCGAGCACATCGGGCGTGATCCCCGCCGCCGTGTCCACCAGGAGGTACTCCACGGGCGTGGAAAGCGCATCGAAGGCCTGGATCAGTCCGTAGCGCTCGCGCTCGCCCAGCGTGGCCATCTCCAGCAGACCGGAAGAACCGGGAACGATCGCCAACCCCTCGGGCCGATGGATGATCACCTCCTCCAGATCACACTCTCCGTGCATGACGTGCGAGAGGTTGTGCTTCGGATGCAACCCGAGCAGCACATCCACGTTGGCCAGGCCCAGATCGGCGTCCAGGAGCATGGCATCCCGGCCCAGACGGGCCAGGGCCACGCCGAGATTGACCGAGACGTTGGTCTTTCCGACTCCGCCCTTGCCCCCGGTGACCGCCACCACGCGCACCGGCGGCGGGCTGCCTTGGTACGGGGCCCCACCCCGCCTTCGCGCCTCCACGGCCTGTCTAGAAATATCCATTGGCGGCAACCTCTCCTGTGTCTTCGAACGATTCGTGGTGTTCCTCCGGGCCGGCCTCGGCCTCCGCCATGCGGAACCGCTCCAACGCCTCATCCACGAGCTGGACTGGACGGGCCACGTGGATGTCCTCGGGAATCCGCCGCCCATCGCACACGTAGGCCAGCGGCAGCCGTTGGGCGATCAGTTGCTCGAGCGCCGCTCCGATGCCCACGGCCTCGTCGACCTTGGTCAGGACGCAGCCGGCCAGCGGCGCGCTTCGATAGGCATGGCAGGCCTCGCGCAGGGCCCCCGGCTGCAGATTGGCGGGCAACACCAGATACGTCTTCAGCATGGGGACCGCCTGGAACATCGCCATCTGACGCGCGATGAGCAGATCCCGAGGCGCGAAACCCGGGCTGTCGACGAGGATCAGTCTCCGATCGGCGCATTCTCGAATGCGCGTGACGAGCGCCTCGGCGCTGCGTGCCGCATGGACCGGAATGCCCACGAGCTCCCCGAAACTGCGCAACTGCGCCAAGGCCCCGGGACGCTGGTCGTCCGTGCTGATCAGCGCCACGTGCCGGCGCCCGTAGCGCAGTGCGAAACGTGCCGCGAGTTTGGCCACCGTCGAGGTCTTGCCCCCGCCGCTCGGCCCCACGAGCGCCACCACACCCCCTTGGCGGATGACGTCGTTGCCGCTGACCGGCACCCGCAGGGCGAGGGTCTTGAGCGCTTCGCGCCAACCCGCATCGGGCGGCGTGCCGGGGGCGGTCCTCGCCGCGAGTTCCCGGGCCCGCAGGGCGCTGACGCCAAAGGCGCGCAACCAGCTCTCGACCCCCTCCCCGCTCGCGCGGCCGGCCCTCGGCGGGGAGCCGCGGTCCTGCAGATCGCGCAACTGCGCCTGCAGGAGTTCCCGGAGCGAGGCCAGTTCCCGCTGCATGGCGGCGAGTTCCTCGGCCTCGGGAGCCACCGGGGTGGCGGGAACCGGCTGGCGTGCCTGCACGGGCCGCCCCGCCCGTCTCCCGCTTGATGGCCGAGACGGGGTGTCCCCCCTCGGTGCCCGGTCGGCGCCGGCCTGCGGGACCGGCTGCGCGGCATTCGCGTCGAAATCCATGGCCGCGATGACTTCCACGCCGCCATCGACCTGGCGACTCGACAGAATCACCGCATCGGGTCCCTGTTCCTCGCGCACCTTGCGGATGGCTTCGCGCATCTGGGAGGCGAAGTAGCGTTTGATCCTCATTTGCCTGTTCTCCGCGCTAATCGGTTATCCGGACCTGGGCGTGCCGGCGCCGTTCATCCACCCACGGTGGCCACCACGCGCACCTGCCGGTCGTCTGGGATCTCGCTGAAGGCCAGCACGTGCAGGCCTGCCAGCGATGGACGCAGCCACTGGGCCAGCCAGTGCCGGATCGACGGCGACACCACGAGTACGGACGGCTTGCCACTCATTTCCCGGCGTTTCACGGTCTCACTCAGACTCTGCAGTAGACGCTGGGCCAGGCCGGGCTCCAACCCCAACCCGCCTTCGGTCCCTTGCGTGCTTTGCTGCAATATCCGTTCCAGTTCCGGATTCAGCGTAATGACTTCCAGTTCACCTTCCATCCCATTGATATTCTGGACAATCGCCCGTGCGAGGCTCGCCCGTACCGCCGCCGTCAACGCGACGGGATCTTGACTACGTCCGGCGGCCTCCACCAGGGTCTCCGCGATGCCGCGGATGTCGCGGATGGGGACGCCCTCGGCCAGCAGGTTCTGCAGCACCCGCACGATGACGCCCAGGGGCAGCGCCTTGGGCACCAGATCCTCCACCAGCTTGGGGGCCTGTTGGGAGAGGCGGTCCATGAGCTGCTGGACCTCCTCGTAGCCCAGCAGCTCATGGGCGTGCTCCTGCAGGAGCTTGCTCAGATGGGTGGCGATCACCGTGGCCGGATCCACCACGGTGTAGCCCAGCGCCTGCGCCTGCTCGCGCTGCGCGGGCTCGATCCACACGGCCTCCAGCCCGAAGGCCGGATCACGTGTCGCGATGCCGGGCAACTCGCCGAACACTTGCCCCGGGTTGATGGCCAATTCCCGATCCGGATGCACCTCTCCGAGCCCCACGGGCACGCCACGCAGGGCAATCCGGTATGCCGTGGGCGCCAATTCCAGGTCGTCGCGGATGTGTACGGGCGGGATGAGAAAGCCCAGCTCCTGGGTCAGCTTGCGGCGCACGCCCTTGATCCGCCCCATGAGCTGGCCGCCCTGTTTCCGGTCCACGAGGGGAATGAGCCGATAGCCCACCTCGAGACTGAGCGTGTCCACCGGCTGAACGTCGTCCCAGCTGAGCTCACGCTGTTCGGGAGACGGCTCCTCCTGGGGCACCGGCGGCATCGCTTCGGGTTCGGCCTCCCGCCGGCTTCGCCGGTGCAGCAGGTAGGCCACGGTCCCGACCGCCGCCGCCAGCGTGAGAAATACCAGATTGGGCATTCCCGGAATCAGCCCCAACAGCCCCAGTACGCCGGCGGTCACGGCGAGCACCCGCGGATTGCCGAACAGCTGGGCCAGCACCTGCCCCGCCATGTCCTGGGCGCTGGAGATCCGCGTTACGATGATGGCCGCAGCCGTGGAGAGCATGAGCGAGGGGATCTGTGCCACCAATCCGTCGCCGATGGTGAGCAGCGTGTAGTTGCGCACGGCCTCCGAGAAGGGCATGCCGTGCTGAACCACGCCCACGGCCAGCCCGCCCAGGACGTTGATGACCAGGATGAGGATGCCCGCCACCGCATCACCGCGTACGAACTTGCTGGCGCCGTCCATGGCCCCATAGAAGTCGGCTTCGCGCTCCACCTCTTCGCGGCGCTGACGTGCCTCGTCCTGGGAGATGAGGCCGGCGTTGAGATCCGCGTCGATGGCCATCTGCTTGCCGGGCATGGCATCCAGGGTGAAGCGGGCGTTGACCTCGGAGACCCGCCCGGCGCCCTTGGTGACCACCACGAAGTTGATGATCACGAAGATGATGAACACCACCAGACCCACGACATAGCTCCCACCCACCACGAATTCGCCGAAGGCCTGGATGACGCGACCGGCGGCGTCGGTGCCCTCGTGCCCGTAGAGCAGGACCACCCGCGTGGAGGCCAGATTCAGCGCCAGCCGCAGGAGGGTGGCCAACAGGAGCACGGAGGGAAAGACCACGAAGTCCAGCGGCCGCAAGGCGTAGATGGTGACCAGCAGAATGATGAGCGACAACGAGATGTTGAACGTGAACAGGAAATCGAGCGCGAAGGGTGGGAGCGGGACCACCATCATCGACAACATGAGGATCAGCAGGACCGGGACACCCAGTCCGCTGCGCATCAACCCTCGTGCCCGCGTCATCACCGCTTCCATGGGTCCTTACTCCAAATCGCGTGGGTGTGGATCGGGCCGCCGCGCCGACTGCAGATCCTCCGGCACGTCGAAATCGCGGGGCGGCTCCGGCTCCGGGGCACCGGACTGGCGTGCCGCCCGGAGCTGATAGAGATAGGCGAGCAGGTGCGCCACGCTCACGTAGAGCGCGGCGGGGATCTCCTGCTCCAGATCCGTGGTGGCGTACAGGGCGCGGGCCAGGGGCGGCGCCTCGATCACGGGCACGCCGTGGCGGCTGGCCACCTCCCGGATCCGCAGGGCCAGGTGGTCCACGCCCTTGGCCACCACGCGGGGGGCATTGGCCCGCAAGGGATCGTAGGCCAGCGCCACGGCATAGTGGGTGGGGTTGGTGACCACCACATCGGCGCCGGGCACGGCGTCCATCATGCGCCTCTGGGCCATTTCCCGCTGCAGGGAGCGGATCCGGGAGCGGACCTCCGGACGGCCCTCGGTCTCCTTGAGCTCGTCCTTGACCTCCTGGCGGGTCATCCGCAGCTGGCGGCCGTGCTGCCAGATCTGGTAAGGCACATCGACCAACGCGATCAAGAGCGTGGCCGCACTCAATACCAGGAATGCCTCACGGACCCGATGGAAGACATGCGCCAACTGGGGCTGCAGCGCCTCGCGCGCCAGCCCACCCAGGTCGGTGCGCAACGCCCACAGCAGGAGGACCGCCACGCCCCCCACCACCAACACCTTGGCCAGCGCCTTGGCCAGCTCCACCACCCCCCGCAGGGAAAACAGCCGGCCGAGCCCCTTGAGCGGATCGAGCCGCTCCAGGCGCGGTCTCAGCGCCTGGGCGCTGAACACCCACCCGCCCAGGGCCAGGGGCGCGAGCACGGCCACCGCGGCCAGCGACACCAGCAGCGGCGCCACCGCCAGCAGGGCGGCGCGCGTGCCGGATTCCATGGCGCGAAAGACGGCCGCGGTGTCCCGAAGCTGCGCCGGCTCCAAGGTCAGCCCGTCCCGCATGAGGCCGGCGAGCAGGGACCCGGCCTCGCCGCCGAAGGCGTAGAAGACCGCCGCCGACGCGAGCAGGATGCTCACCGTGGCCAGTTCGCGCGAGCGGGGTACCTGCCCCTTCTCGCGCGCTTCACGCCGGCGCTTGGGCGTGGCCTTTTCCGTGCGTTCCTGGGCTTGGGGCTGGGATTCGGCCACCGTTCAGCCTCCGCCGAGCAGTTCGCGCGCCAGGTCGGTGCCCGACAGCACCAGTGACCCGAGCCGGGGAAGAAAGTGCGGCAGCGTGGCCAGCATGACCAGGAAGCCCACCATGAGGGTGACCGGAAAACCCACCGCGAAGATATTGAGCTGCGGGGCGGCGCGGGTGACCACGCCGAAGGCGACATTGGTGACCAGGGCCGCGGCCACCACAGGCAAGGCGATCAACACGCCCCCCGCGAACAACTGGCTCCCCCAGGTCGCCACCGCCCAGAACCCGCCGGGGCCGAGCCCCGCCTCCCCCAGCGGCAGGACATCGAAACTGTGCACCAGCAGTCGCACCAGCACCAGATGCCCGTTCAGGGCCAGAAACGCCAGGGTGGCCAGCAGCAGATAGAACTGGCTCAACACCGGCACCTGCACACCGTTCTGCGGATCGACGATGGAGGCGAAACCCAGTCCAATGCTCGCGGCGATCATCTGCCCGCCGACCACCACCGCGGCGAACACCAATTGCAGCGACAACCCGATGGCCACGCCGATCACCAGCTCGCGGGCGACGGCGAGCACGCCGGCCGGCCCCAGGGGATCGGCCACGGGATGCGGTCCCCGCACCGACACCACCAGCACCGTGAAGGCGAGCGCGAGCACCACCCGCAACCGCACCGGCACCGACCGGGCACCGAACACCGGCCCCGCCGCCATGACCGCGCCAATGCGCAGCAGGGGCCAAACGACCCCCTCCAGCCAGTGCATCAGGTCTTGAAGCGTGCCCGCCATCCGTCTCACCCCAGGATGGACGGAATTTCCGTGAACAGCCGCCGGGTGAAGTCCGTGATGAGCTGGAGCATCCACGGCCCGGCGAGGAACAGCACGGCCACCACCACGAGCAGTTTCGGGATGAAGCTGAGCGTCATCTCGTTGATCTGGGTGGCGGCCTGGAACATGCCCACCAGCAGCCCCACCGCCAGGGCCGACAACAGGATCGGCGCGGCCAGCATCACCGTCAGTTGCAGCGCCTGTTCGCCCAGGGTGAGGGCCGTCTCCGGAGTCACGGTCCCCCCCCGATCACATAACTGCCGGCGAGCGTGCCCATCACCAGTGCCCATCCATCCACCAGCACGAACAGCATGAGCTTGAACGGCAGGGAGATGATCATGGGCGAGAGCATCATCATGCCCATGGACATGAGCACGCTGGCCACCACGATGTCGATGACCAGGAACGGCAGAAACATGAGGAACCCCATCTGGAAGGCGGTGGTCAGCTCACTGGTGACGAACGCCGGCAGCAACAGTGAGAACGGCACGTCGTCCGGAGAGTCCAGTGTCCGACCCGCGATGTCCGCGAACATGGCCAGGTCCTGTTCGCGCGTCTGCGGCAGCATGAAGTCCCGCAGGGGTTTCTTGGCCCGATCGAGGGCCTCGGCGCCGTCGATGCGGCCCTCCAGATAGGGTTGGAGGGCGGCTTCGTGGACCCGGTCCAGCACCGGCAGCATGATGAAAAACGAGAGAAACAGGGCCAGCCCGACCAGGATCTGGTTGGATGGCGTCTGCATGGTCCCCAGTGCCTGGCGCAGGATGGCCAGCACCACCACGATGCGCGTGAACGAGGTCATCATCATCACGGCGGCCGGCAGCAGGGTCAGCGCCGTCATGAGGACCAGGATCTGCAGGCTGACGCTGTAGCGTTCCCCTCCGTCCGGGGTGGCGGTCACGGTGAACGCCTCCAGCCCGGGGGCCGCGCCGAGCCGCGCGGCCCACAGCCCGGCGCACAGGCCCAGTCCCGCGATCACGAAGTACCGGCCACGGCGGTTCACGTCGCCCGCCCTCCCCGCAACGCCGCGTTGAGCCGCCCGGCGAAGCCCGACGGTTCCTCGGCCGGAATCTCCACCGGCGGCGCGTCGAACACGTGCAGGGTCTGCACCCGTCCGGGGGCCACGCCGAGCAACAGGTGTTTGCCACCCGCCTCCACGAGCACCAGCCGCTCTCGGCCGCCCAGGTGCAGTCCGGCCCGGATGCGCAGCACGCCCCCCGCGCCGGCCCCAGCCCGGGCCATGCGGCGCAGCAGCCATGCGGCCGCGCCGATCAGCGCCAGGACCACGAACAGGGACGAAAGCATCTGCAGCAGGTAGCCGTCGTGGTCCAGCACCCGCCGGGTCGAGCGCTCCGCGGCCCGGGCCACCGGACCCAGTGCCCACAACAGAGGGAACAGGAGCCGCCGCACGTCCCGCAGATGCCCTGGGCACCGATTCATGCCAGCCTCCGCACCCGCTCACTGGGGCTCACGATGTCGGTGAGCCGGATGCCGAACTTCTCGTTCACCACCACCACCTCTCCGTGGGCCACCAGCGTGCCATTGACCAGCACGTCCATCGGCGCTCCGGCCAGGCGGTCCAACTCCACGATGGAGCCCTGGCCGAGCTGGAGCAGCTGCCGGATGCTGAGCCGCCGCCGGCCCACCTCCATGGACAGATTCACGGGGATGTCGAGGATGAGGTCCAGTCCCGCCTGTTCGGTGGCATCGGAACGGGGCGGGGTCCGCGTCTCCGGCCCGGCCGGCCCATCTTGTTCGGGGGTGTCCGGCGGCGGCTCCTGGGCCGTCGCCTGGGCCGTCTCTTCAGCGCTGTTCATCGCGATTCCTCCTGTCGCTGACGATCGACGTCTGGAACGAATGATCGGGATCGTCGCCATGCCCTTCGGGGCGCAATCCCGCATCCAGATAACGGGGATCCCCGGCCGTGCCGAGAATCTTCACGGCATTCTTGCCCTTGTGCTCACCGAACTCGCCCAGAAACAGGCTGACCCCCTCCACGACCACCGGGATGTGCCGCGGCATCTCGATGGGCAGGATGTGGCCCACCCGAAGCTCCAGAATCTCGCGCAGCGGCAGCTCGGTGCTGGCCAGCCGTGCCGACAACGTCACGTCGGCCTCGTACAGATTGGACTTCAGGCGTCGCCCCCAGCCGCCCGGGTCCTCCTCCTCCGCGGAAGGGGCGCCTGCGCTCAGCGTCTGCAGCAGCGGCTCGACCAGGGTCTCGGTCAATACCAGGTCCAGGGTTCCCCGGACCTCCCCTATGGCGACCTCGATGCGGGTGAGGAATACGTCCTCGGCCGGCGCCGCCAACTGGACGAAGGCCGGGTCCGATTCGCTGCCCACGAACTCGAACCGCAGGGCGGCGACCGGGTTCCAGGCCGACGCCAGGTCGTCGAGCAACGCGCCCAGCAGGCGAAAGGCCACCCGCGCCTCGGCCGGCGTGAAGTCCCGATCGCTCAGATCCCCGGGATCCTCGCCCGGCCCGCCGAAATAGGCGTCGACCACCGTGCACACCAACCGGCCGTCCATGACCACCAGCAGATCGCCCCCCGTGGGTTGCGCCTTGGCCCGGTGCAGCAGCGCCGGCCGGCCGACCCGCTCGAGGTATTCCTCGTACTTGAGGCGGGTGGCCGGCGCACAGTCCGCGGCCGCCTGCCGGTGTATGAAACGGTACAGGGTCTCCGGGAGTCCCTTGGCGAACCGCTGATGGATCATCTCCAGCGCGGGCAAAGGGCCGCGCACGATATGCCCGCCCGCGGCGAAGTCGTAGGGACGCACCTCGCCGGGCAGGGGCTGATCCAGGGCGTCCCCCTCCACGGTCCCCTGCTCGACGCGCTCGAGCAGGGCGTCCAGCTCCTCCTTCGACAGTACCGATTCGTCGCCCATGGCCTTCACTGCATGATGAAACTGGTGAAGAACACATCCTCGATGCGTACGTTGACGCCCAGCTCCTTCAGCGTCTTGCGAACCGCCTCCAGTGTCTGTTTGCGCAGTTGCTCCTTGCCCTGCTCGCTGCGCAGGTCGTCGTATTTCTGACTGCTGAAGAGGAAGACCAGGGCGTTGCGGATGGCGGGGGTGTGCGTGCGCAGCAATTCCTCGGCCTTGGGATCACGCACCAGGAAGTCCATCTTGGCCTGCAGGTAGCCCACCTCGCCGTCGTGCTCCAGCGCGACGGTGATGGGCGGGTCCAGATCCACATAGATGGGAGGCTGGTCGGGGTCGGCGGCCGCCGGCGCATCCAGGGTCCCCGCCTGCAGATGCGCCAGCGTTTCGGCCAGGGACTGCTCGAACACCATTTTGTTGACGAACAGGGTGACCCCGGCATTGGCGGCCACCAGCACCAGACCGACGATCCCGACCATCAGAACCGACTTGGAGCCGGAGCCGGCCGGCGCCGCCTCCTTGGATGCGGTGTTGTCCTCTTTTTCTGCCATGACACGCTCCCGGGTTGGATCTCAACCCAGTTTTAGCAAGCTGCGTGCCATAGAACATTACTTCCTATAGATCAATAACTTGGGTTCGTTCGTGACAAATAACCGGCTCGGCCGCAAGGGGCAAACGCCCGGGGCGCCATGATTTCGACACCCCGGGGCCCACCCAGGTCTGGGAGAAAACGCCTGAAACGCCCCGCAACTCAGACGTAGAGGTCGAGCAGACTGCGCACGATGCGGGTGGGCGGATCGGCCGATTCCAGGTCCATCGCCGCGGTTCCATCCGAAGGGCCTGGACTCCAGGACCGGGCGGTCTCCCGGCCGTCTCTGGCGCCCTGGTCCTGAGCGGAGTGGCGGGCCGAGACCTGTGCGTCGGCGAGACGGATGCCACTGTCCACGAACAGTTCGCGCAATCGTGGCAACGCGGCCTCCAGTGCATCCCGCACCGCCCCGTGCGCGCTGGTGAAATGCACCTTGGCCTCATCCCCCTGGACCGTGATGCGTACCTCCACCGGGCCCAGATCCGGAGGGTTCAGCCGGAATTCGGCGCGACCATGGCCGTGGCCCACATGCCAGAGCACTCGTTCGCCCACCGCCTCGTCCCAGCCGGCCGTGCCGGGCGGCATTCGGATCTCGTCCACCCCCGGCGGATGGGCCGGTTGACCCTGGGCGCTGGTATGCATCACCGTGGTGGTCGATGCGGGCGCGTGCTGCCATGCCGCCACCGCGCGCTGGGTGGTTTGGGAGACGGGGGCCCCCGCCTCCTGCGCTCGTGGTGGCTCCACCGGTGGCCCATCCCCTGCGCGGTGCGCCGACCCACGCGCATGCGCCTCGTCCGCAGGACTCGGCGCGGTGGCGGCGACGGCCTGCCCGGGACCGATGGACCGGGGTGCGTCCCTTCCATCCGGTGGGGCCTCCGCTCGGATCGCCCCTCTTGCGTCACCCCCGCCCTGGGGATGACCGGTGGATGGGGCGGGCTTGCGCGATGCACCGGCGACCCGGGCCGGTCTCGGAACCGTGTGACGGGGATCGGCGGGTGGTTCGGGTCGTTCGGCGTTGCGCCCCGCCTGCCCCTGGGCGAGCGCCGCATCGACCTGCGCCTGCCGGGTCTGCGTCACGTCGGGTTCCACGACGGCGTCGGAGCCCTCGGTCTCCGTTTCCCGCCCCTCCGCGCCCGTCCCGACGGCAACTCCGGCGCTGGCGGGCCCCACCCTGGGGTTCGTCGACGGCGCGGAAGCTCCGTCGACCGGCAATTCCGCCGGCAAAACCTTGCCGGACAGCGTAGCCTGGGTCCGACCCGACCTCGCCTCCGGATGAGCGCTGTCCGCATCCACTGAGATCGGCGGCCGGAGCTCCCCGCCGGCTGCCGCCGCGAGCGCGGCGGCGGCCAAATCCCCGGATCCCCCGTCGTCGCCCGAGCGCGGCCTCGCATCAGACGGGTCCTTGTCCTCGGCCAGCCTGCTCGCGGCCGGCTGCCGTGGAGCGCCGGCTCCGGATTCGGGGGGTGCGGAGTCCGCAGCGGGGGCCGGCGTTCCGGGCACCAGCGGCACGAGACCCGCCGCGCGCGCCGGGCCGGTGTCCGGCAGCCTCCGAAGGACTCCGGAAACTCCGTCCGGTGGCGCGGGATCGCGCACCGTGCCGGCGGGCCAGGGACCGGCCGGCACCGCTCCGGCCCTGGGGATGCCATTGCCATCATCCGCTCGCGGAAACCCGGGCCGATCCGCCCGCACACCGACGGCGACCGGGTCGGCGTTTTCCTCCACAGGCCCCGGCGCCGCCCCGGCCGTCGGAAACGGCGCGTCCGGAGCGGGCGTCCCCGTGGACCGGGCGCGGGACGCCACCCGGGCATTCAGGATGGCACCGAACGGGCCGGTGGTGGCCCCCACGTCCCCGTCGGCCGTGGGTGAGGCTTCCGATTCCGGGGCGTCCTGCAATCCCGGGACGGGATTCGGGGACGGGGCGATACCGGACACTTCCTTCATGGCATTCCTCCAGGCGCTCTGCCCAGAGGAGAAGCAGGTTGCGTGCCAGGGCCGGGTGCGCGACGCCGCGCTCAGGGATCACGTCCCGGACGGGCGCGGCCGAGAAAGGCAGCGTGCTCGTCGGTTTCGGCCTGGGACCGGCGGTCGGCCCGCCGGCGTTCGAGCCGATGTGCGCGCTGAGTCAGCTTGTCGAGCGACTCCCGGCGACGCTGGCTCGCCCGCCATTGCGAGTATGCCTCCCGCTGCGCCGCCCGCGCCGCCTCCACCCGGGCCTCCTGCTCGCGCAGGGCGGTGTCGAGCCGCCCGAGAAACCGAACGTAGTCGGCCGCCGTTGCGGCGGGCATCCCGCGCCCACCCAAATCGGCGAAGCGCGTTCCGTACTCGCGCTGATAGTCCCGGAGTTCGCGCAGACGGCGTTCCTCCTCGGCCAGCGCCGCTTGCAGGCGGCCCAGGTTGCGCAGCAATTCGTCCTCCCGGTGGCGGGCCAGATCGCGGATTCGCGCGAGACGGTGAGTCCGCCTCATGACCGTGTCGCCTCAGGGGGGCCGGGTGGCGGCGCCTCGGGTTTCGGATCGCCGCCCGGCTCTTCGGCGTGCTCCCGGTGCAGGCGCAACAGCGCCTGAATGCTGTCATCCAGGGGCCTGGCTTCGCGCATGTCCTGTTGCAGGAAGGACTCCAGTGCCGGGAAGACCGCCACGGCCCGGTCCAGGCGCGGATCGGCGCCCGGCTGATACGCCCCCACGCTGAGCAGGTCCCGGTTGCGGTTGTACAGGGAGAGCTGGCGTCGGAACCACTGCGCGGCCCGCCGGTGTTCGTCGGAGACGATCTCGTTCATGACGCGGCTGATCGAGGCTTCCAGATCGATGGCCGGATAGTGTCCCGACTCGGCCAGCTCGCGCGACAGGACCACGTGCCCGTCCAGGATCGCGCGGGCGGCGTCGGCCACCGGGTCGGCCGTGTCGTCGCCCTCGGCGAGGACCGTGTAGAAGGCGGTGATCGAGCCGCCCCGATCGCCGGTGCCCGCCCGTTCCACCAGTTGCGGCAGTCGGGCGAAGACCGAGGGCGGATATCCCTTGGTGGCCGGCGGCTCGCCCACGGCCAGGGACACCTCGCGCACCGCCTGTGCATAGCGGGTCAGTGAGTCCATGAGCAGCAGAACCCGCAACCCCCGGTCACGGAAATACTCGGCGACGGCGGTGGCCAGCAGGGCCCCGTGAATGCGCATCAGCGGGGGCTCGTCGGCCGGAGAGGCCACCACCACTGCGTGGCGCCGCCCCTCGTCGCCCAGGATGTTCTCCACGAACTCCTTGACCTCCCGGCCCCGCTCGCCGATCAAGCCCACCACGGCGACATCGGCCTCCGTATATCGAGTCATCATGCCGAGCAGCACGCTCTTGCCCACCCCGCTGCCCGCAAACAGCCCCATGCGCTGGCCGCGCCCCACGGTGAGCAGGGCGTTGATGGCCCTCACCCCCACGTCCAACGGTTCGCGGATCACGGGCCGGAGCATGGGGTTGATGCGTCGCCCCGTGATCCGCATTCGGCGATCCAGATGCAGGGCCGGCCGACCGTCCAGCGGCCTCCCCCGGGCGTCCAGCACCCGTCCCAGCAGTGCCTCGCCCACGCCCACTTCCGCCACCTTGCGGGTGGGAATGACACGCGCACCGGGGGTGAGGCCGTGCGCATCTCCCGCGTGCATGAGAAACACCCGATCCTCCGAGAAGCCCACCACCTCCGCATCCACCGTACGCCCGTCGGCGCCGCGGATCCGGCAGCGCTCCCCCACTGCGGCCTGGCAGCCTACAGCCTCCAGGGTCAGCCCCACCATGCGGACCAGGCGCCCCTCGACCACGGGCGGCGGCAGTGGGGTCAAGCGCTCGCGAACCTTGCGCAACCCCGCCAGCCACCGCTCGGTGCGATCCGGATCCGGGAATCCCTCTTCGCGATCCGATTCAGTCATGGGCGTCCTCGGCCCGTTCCCCGCCCAAGACCTGTGCGGCCACTGCGGCCAGACGACGCTCCAGCGTGGCGTCCACCTGCGAGACCTCGTTGACCACGCGGCATCCGCCCCGCGTCAGGGCGGGATCCTCGACGATCCGCCACAGCCCCTGACCCTCGTCGCCCGTCAGGGTCTCGCGTAGAAGACGCGCGTCCTCCGGATGGAGATGTAGCGAGACGGTCGACTCGGTGTCGGCGAGCACCCCCACGGCCTCGCGAACGGCCGCCACGATCTGCCCGGGATCGGTGCGCAGCTCGCGACGAATGAGCTGTCCGGCCACCGCCATCACCAGATGGGTGAGCTCGTCTTCGATGCGCTGGTCCAACGCCTCCAGGGGCCGGGCCAGGCGCCGCACGATGGCCTCCAGGCGCTCCACCATTGGCCGGACCGCCTCCAAGCCCGCCCTGCGCCCCTCTTCCATGCCGATCGCGAAGGCCTCGTCGTAGGCCTGCTTCTGGATGTGCTCGATCTCCTCGGGCGTGGGCGGGGCGGGTACCGGCTCGGGGGACGGTTCGGGGTGGGCCTGGCGCTGCGCACCGTCCACCGGGGGCACGGTCCACACGCGCACGCCCGTGGCGGGGGAATCGCGGTCAGACGAAGTCATCGCCGGTCCCCAGGACGATCTCGCCGCTTTCGGCCAGCTGCCGTGCCGTGGCCAGGATTTCCTTCTGCGCCTGTTCCACCTCGGAGAGCCTCACGGGGCCCTTGGCCTCGAGGTCGTCACGCAACAGCTCGGCGGCCCGTTTCGACATGTTGCGGAAGAATTTCTGACGCAGCGCCTCGTCGGCGCCCTTCAGGGCGATCACCAGCGTATCGGTGGAAATCTCGCGCAACAGGCGTTGGATGCCGCGGTCGTCCACCTGGAGCAGGTTTTCGAACAGGAACATGGCCTCGTCCAGCGCCTCGCCGAGCTCTGCGTCCAGGGCCTTGATGCGTTCCATCACCTCGGTGCCGACCTCCCCCCCGAGCGCGTTCAGGATCTGCGCGGCCGTGGTCACTCCACCCACCTCGGTGAGACTCAGGTCCCCGCTGCTGCTCACCTGGCGGTCCAGGATCCGCCCCAGCTCCTCGATGGCCGAAGGGGGCACGTTGTCCAGATTGGCGACGCGGACCAGGGCCTCGACTCGGACCGGTTCGGGCAGTTCGGCAAGCACTTGCGCAGCCTGCGCCGCCTCCAGATGGGCCAGGACGATGGCGACGATCTGGGGATGTTCGCCGCGGATCACCTGCGCGATGGCCCGCGGCTCCATCCACCGCAACGTTCCGAGGCCCGCCCGCTCCCGGCCGTTCAGGATCCGGCCGGCCAGCGTGTTGGCGCGCTGCTCGCCCAGCGCCTCCACTAGGATCTTCTTCAGGTATTCCTCGGTCCCCAGACCAAAGGGGGTATGGCCTCGGGCTTCCTGCAGGAAGGCCGAGAGCACTTCCTTGACCTCCTCCTGGGAGACCCGCTGGAGCGAGGCCATGGCCTCGCCCACCACATGGATCTCTTCCGGAGCCAAGTGTTTCAGGATCTCGGCGGCCTGGCGTTCACCCAGGCTGAGCAGCAGCACCGCGGCGCGCCGGCCGCCGTCCAGGCTTTCTTCCATGCCTGCCGTCTCCTCAGGCATGCTCGGCCACCCAGTCTTTGACGATGCGCGCGGCCAGGCGCGGATCTTCGCTCGCCAGGGCCTGGACCTGGGCGAGATCCTGCTCGTAAGGCGGTGGGCCGGTGAGCTGCGCCAGGCTCGCCTGGTCCGAGGACAGGCTCACCCGATCCTCGGCGAGCGCCTGGTCGGGGGCCGGCAGGCCTGCGGCATCGCCCTGGGCACTCTCCGGACCCTCCAGGGCCTGCTGCTTCGTGCCGTCCGGCGATTCCCCCGCGGCCGGCGCCGGCAGCTCGCCCAAGGTGGCCAGCGTGCGCAGTACGGGCCGGAACACCCCGAGCAGCAGGGCGAGCAGCGCCAACGCGCCGGCCCCGATCTTGAGCGCGTCCAGGAACCAGGCCTCCCGCCACACGGGGACGTTGCCCGGCTCGACGGCCTCCTCCGCGCCGCGGAACGAGGCGTTCACCACGTGTACGGTATCGCCGCGCTGGGCATCGAAGCCCACCGCCTCTTTCACCAACCGGGTGAGGTCCTCGAGGGTCGCCTTGTCCAGGGGTTGGCGCACGGGCTTGCCGTCCTCGTCCACACCCACCCGGTCGTCGATGGCCACCGCCACCGAGAGCCGGCGCAGCCGGCCGGCCGGCGTTCGCACATGGCGTATGGTGCGATCGATCTCATAGTTGCGGCGCGCGTCCCGGCTGGTGCTCACCGGGCTGGATGCGGGCGATCCGGGAGCCGCCTGCGGGTCGGTGGTGGCCGCCGGCGGCGGCTGGTTGCTGAGCGCGCCGGGCACACCCACCGGCAACGGCGACCCTTCGGTGCGTTGCTCGGAGACCTCCTCGCTGCGTACGGCGGTGGAGTCGGGATCGTAGCGCTCCTCGGTGGTCTCCACGAGGCTGAAATCGACCTCTGCGACCACCTGGGCCCGGGTCCGCTCCAGCCCCACGATCGGCGCCAGGATCGCTTCCACGCGCCGGCGCAGGGTGTCTTCGAGCCGCCGCTGATAGTCCAACTGCGCCAGGGAAAGCTCCGTACCGTCCCCTGCCCCGTCCTCGGACAACAACCGGCCGGACTGGTCCACGACGGTCACGTCCTTGGATTGCATGTTGGGGACGCTGGAACTGACCAGGTGGACGATGGCCTGGACCTGCCCGCGCTCCAGGCTCCGTCCCCGGTAGAGATGCACCAGCACGGAAGCACTCGGCTTCTCCCGCCGGCGCACGAAGGCCGAGCGCTTGGGAATCGCCAGATGCACCCGGGCCCGCTCCACCGGGGCCAGGGTGGCGATCGTGCGTGCCAGCTCCCCTTCGAGGGCCCGCTGGTAACGCACCGATTCCAGGAACTCGCTGGTGCCGAACCCCTGTTTCCGATCCAGGATCTCGTAGCCCGTCCCGGTGCTTCGGGGCAGACCGGCGGCCGCCAGCTTGAGGCGGATCTCCCGGGAGCGCTCGCTGGGGACGAGCAAGGCACCGGTGGCGTTGTCGATCTGATAGGGGATCCCTTCTTCTTCCAGGATCCGTGAGACCTCCACCATCTCGGTCTGGGAGAGGTTTCCAAAAAGGATGGTATAGGCAGGCTTCTGCGCCCACAGCACGATGGCCAGACCCAGCGCCAGGCTCGCGGCGAAACCCAGCATCAGTCCCACCTGCCTCACCGCCGGCAGCTTGGAGAATCCACGCAGGTGTGTGCTCAGGCGTTCCATCTGCATCAGGGCCATGACCGTCGTCCTCGTTCCGTGGCCGGGCGATCCGCGGCGGCGGCCCGCCTCAGATCTGCATGCTCATGATTTCCTGGTAGGCTGCGAGCAGCTTGTTGCGAACCTGCAACGCGGCCTGGAACGCGATGGTGGACTTCTGCATGGACACCATCACGTCCGTCAGGCTCACCGACGGATCCTGCCGCTCATAGGCCTCCGCGAGCTGCCGGGCCGTCTGCTGGCGGGCATTGACCTCGGCGAGCGCCTGCTCCAACACCGAGGTGAACCCGGATTCCGCCGGACCCCCGGCGGCTCCGGCGCCGCCGGCCGCCTGCGCCGAGAGTGCGCGCATCTGCTGCAACACCGATTCGATGCTGACTTCGGACATGATCGTCTCCTCCGCTTCGTTCGGGACGCGGGCCCGGCCGATCAGGCGGCGTGGGCCCCGTAACGCTCCGGAATCTCGAGGCCCGCTTCGCGCAGCCGTGCCATCTTGTAGCGCAGCGTGCGAGGGCTGATCCCCAGCCGCTCCGCCGCCCGCTGCCGGTTGCCCTGGGTGGCCTGCAGCGCCGCCAGGATGCGTTGATGCTCGTGACGCCGCAGTTCGTCGCCCAGCGCCCCCGCGACCGGCTCGTCGCCCGAGCGTGAGACGGTCGCCGCCGGCTCCTCCCCCAGCGGGTCGCCGAAGTGCAGGTCTTCCGCCTCGATCCGGTCGCCGGCGCAAAAAATGAGCGCACGCTGCATCACGTTCTCCAGCTCGCGCACGTTGCCCGGCCAGCGATACTCCAGCAGCCGCCGACGGGCCGCCTCCGTGAGCACCGGGAGCGCACGCCCCGGCGCAGCGAAACGGCGCAATGCCCGTTCGGCGAGGGGAAGGATGTCGCCGGGGCGACTGGCCAGGGCGGGCATGCGGATGGGAAACACGTTGAGGCGGTAAAACAGGTCCTCGCGGAAACGTCCCTCGCGGACCTCGGCGGCCAGATCCCGGTTGGTGGTGGCCAGCACCCGCACGTCGAGCGAGATGGTACGCTTTGCGCCGAGCCGTTCCACTTCGCGCTCCTGGAGGACCCGGAGCAACTTGGCCTGGAGGCCCAGCTCCATCTCGCCGATCTCGTCCAACAGCAGCGTTCCCCCGGCGGCCTGCTCGAACTTGCCAGGGTGCGACTGGTACGCCCCCGTGAAGGCCCCCTTTTCGTAACCGAACAGGATCGCCTCGAGCATGTTCTCCGGGATCGCGGCGCAGTTCACCGCCACGAACGGGCCCTTGCGCCGCGGTGAATGCTGATGGACGTATCGGGCCAGCACTTCCTTGCCCGTGCCGCTCTCGCCGGTGATCAACACCGTGGCCTCGGTGCGCGCCACACGCGCGGCCAGTTCGGCGATCCTGCGCGTGAGCGGGTCGACCCAGACGAATCCCGAAGGCCCCTCCTGCGCCGGGGGCAGGTGGCGCTCGACCCGCTCCAGCAGGACCGCTTCCTCGAACGGCGTGGGCAGATAGTCCGCCGCCCCGGCACGCATGGCCTCCACCGCCTGCTCCACGCTCGCGTGCGCGGTCATGAGCAGCACCGGGATCTCCGGATACTTCCTGCGCAATACACCCAGCAGCTCGTGGCCGTCCATGGGTGACATGCGCATTTCGGCGAGCACGAGGTCCACCGGCTCGCGGGCCACGATCTCCAGCGCCGCGGCGCCGTCACCGCTGGTGAGAACGCGGTATCCCTGATAGCGCAGCGTCTCACTGAGCGCATCGCGCAATTGCGCATCGTCCTCGACCACCAGTACCACCGCTCCGCTCATGTCCTGCCCTCCTGCCGTCGAGTGTTTTCGCCGCCGATGGAGTCGTTCGACCCGCGCAACGGGACCTCCAGCAGGAACACGGCCCCACCGCCCGGAGCGTCTTCCAGGGCGAGCCGTCCTCCGTGCGCCTGTGCGATGGCGCGAGCGACGGCCAGCCCCAGGCCGATCCCTTCCGGATGTGTGGTGAAGCCGGGTTCGAAGATCTGTGCCCGCAGGGCCTGCGGAACCCCCGCGCCGTCGTGCCGGACGCGGAACGCCACCGTCTCGTCGGGGCCTCCGCGCACCTCCAGCCACACCTGGGTTCGGGCCGCGTGGAGCGCGTTCTCGACCAGCGCGGCGAGCGCGCCGGCCAGCAGCCACCGACCGACGCTCACCTCGAGCCCCAGCAGGGGCGGCGGGCATTCGAACCGCACCCGTTCCTCCAGGGTACCGATGAGCGTCTTCAGATCGTCCAGTACCGCGCTCACGTCCTGCGCGGGGCCCGCCGGGCCGCCCGACTCATGGACACCCGAGAGCGCCTCGGCCAGGGTTTCGATCCGCCGGAGCGAGGACTCCACCCGCTCGATGATCCGTACACGCTCGCCCGAGACGAGGCCGGGCCGGCGTAGATGGGAGAGATACAGTCGCGCCGCGGCAAGGGGGGTGCGAATCCGGTCGGCCAATACGGCGGTCGTTGCCTCGGGGCTGCGCGGGCGCCGCTCCCGGGCCGCGGATTCCTGGAGTCGGTGTCGTTCGGTGACCTCCCGGATGAGGAGCACCCGGCCGGCGTCATCCGACAACGGACGGCCGAGCACTTCCACGATCCGGCCGTCGCGCAGCACGGCCCATTCCCGGGAGCCCCGCTCCGGCAGGAAACTGCGCCGGCTCACCTCTGTCCACGGCGTGCCGCAATGCAGGGGACCCAGCAGATCATCGGCGAGGGTGTTGCGCTCGCGCACGCGCCCGGCGCGGTCGAGCAGCACGACCGCCGCGGGCAAGGAATCCAGGAGTGCCTCGAGCCGCGCCGAGATTCGGCCGGCGTCGCGACGCTCGCGACGCAGTTGGCTCCGCGTACCCGCCAGTTCCGCTTCCGTCCGGCGGAGCTGTTCCTGCAATACGCGCCACGTCGCCCCGAGCTCCGGATACAACGGATCGGATGGGGACGACGGGGTGGAAAGGGTTTGTCGGGGCTCCATGCTTGCTCGGTGTCCAGTCGGTTGACGGCCTCGCAAGCATGGAAGCACGGACCGTGCCATTCGTGCACGACCATGCAAAATCAGTGAGTTAGTGAATCACGACGGAAAAGGTGTCAAACTCCCGACACGGCATCCCCGCGCTGGATGCCGTACTTGCGCATTTTTTCCACCAAGGTGGTCCGCCGCATCCCGAGCAGTTTGGCCGCCTGCGCCACCACCCAGTCGGTCTCGTCCAAGGCCTGGTGGATGAGCCGGACCTCCAGGTCACTCAGATGCTGCTTGAGATCCAGCCCTTCGCGCGGAAGCCTGGCGCTGAGGCGCATTTCCTCCGGCGTGGACGGAGACATCATCCCGGGGGCGGGGATCGGCGGGAGAGCCGCCCCCTGCTCCGGGCCTTGGGGGGACGGCGGCCGGAAGCGGGCGGGAAGATCCTCGGCATCCACCACGCCATAAGGGTGCAGAATGGCCAGCCGTTCGACGAGATTGGCCAGCTCACGGATGTTCCCTGGCCAGGAGTGGCCGGCCAGCGCCTGAACCGCCCTTTGCGTGAGTCGCACCGACCCCTGCCCACTGGCCTCCAGGCGCGTGACCAGCTCACCGACCAGCAGGGGCAGGTCCTCGAGCCGTTCCCGCAACGGCGGCAGTTCGATGGGAAACACGTTGAGACGGTAGTAGAGGTCCTCGCGGAACTTCCCCTCCCGGATCATTTCCTCGAGATTGCGGTGCGTGGCGGCGACGATGCGCACGTCCACCTCGATGGTCCGGTTCCCTCCCACACGTTCGAAGCTCCGCTCCTGAAGCACACGCAGCAGCTTCACCTGCATGGGAGTCGGCATGTCCCCGATCTCGTCCAGGAACAGGGTGCCGCCCTGCGCCAGCTCGAAACGACCCTTCCGCGCGCTCACCGCCCCCGTGAAAGCGCCCTTCTCATGGCCGAAGAGTTCGCTTTCCAGCAGTTCGCTGGGAATCGCGCCGCAGTTGACGGCGATGAAAGGCCCTTCACGGCGCTTGGAGAAATAGTGGATGTTGCGCGCGACGATTTCCTTGCCGGTCCCCGTCTCGCCCAGCAGCAGCACGGTGGAGTTGGTGGGCCCCACCTTTTCGATCGCCCGCCGCAGCGACTGGATGGCCGGGCTCCTGCCCACCAGGGCCCGGAACAACTGGATCGACGGCGTGCCGGCATTCGGCGTGCGGCTGTCCCGATACAGGATGCCCTGCTCGAGTCCGTTCAGGAGTTCCGGGTACACCAGTGGATACTGCAGGGTCCTGACGAAATTCTCCGGGAACTGCGCCTGGACGTCCACGGGCTCGTCACCGCCGCAGCGCAGCACATAGTGTGGGCATTGGGGACGCACCGCCAGTGAAGCCCGCACAAAGCTCACGAGCTCGTCCACGGAACCACCGCAGCCCA
>JALSSO010000011.1 GCA_026984215.1 Gammaproteobacteria bacterium
ATGACGCAGCCTCAGGGTATCACGGATCGGCCGGGGGTGGCATGGCGGCGCTCGCCTTCTTGATCGGAGTCATGGCCTTGCAGCCGTTGGCGACGCTGCCGGCGCCGACGCTGGTCGCCGCGTGCACGGTCTTTCTGGCGTCGTCCGGCTGGGTGTTGCGCCGGGTGGCCGCAGGGGCGGGCGGGTTGCTGGTGCTGGCCGCCCTGGGTTTCGGTTGGGCCTGGGGGGCGGCGCATTGCCGGCTGCAACAGGGCGTTGCCCCCGACTTCGAGGGCCGGGATCTCGTGGTCACGGGCCGGGTGGCGGACCTCCCCCAGCGTCTGGAGCGGCGCTTGCGGTTCGTGTTCGATGCGGAGTCGGTGGAACCGGAGGCCGCTTTCGTGGGCAGTTTGCCCCTGCGCTTGCGTCTGAACAGCTACGGCGCCTTGGACCAGCTCCAGGCGGGCGAGCGCTGGCGGCTGGTGGTGCGCCTCAAGCGGCCGCGCGGCTGGCGCAATCCCAGGGCGTTCGACTATGAGCGTTGGTTGTTCGCCAACGGGATCCGGGCCACGGGCTACGTGCGCCGGGATGCGCGCAACCGCCGCTTGGCCCCGGTCCCGGCGTGGCTGGGCGGCGCTTGGCGCGAAAGGCTGCGTGCCGGGCTCGCGCGCGTCCTGGAGGCCGTTCCCAATGGGGCCTTTCTCCCAGCCCTTGTGTTGGGGGATCGCTCCGGGATACCCGCCGAGCGCTGGGCGTTGCTGACGGCCACCGGCACGAACCACCTGCTCGCCATCTCCGGGCTGCACATCGGATTGGTGGCGGGGCTCGCCGGGGCGTTGGTCGCCTGGCTGTGGCGGCGGGTGCCGGCGTTGGTCCTGGGGTTCGCGGCCCAGCGGGCCGGGGCGGTGGCCGGGGTGGGGGCGGCTGGGCTGTATGCCACGCTGGCCGGGTGGGCCCTGCCTACGCAGCGGGCCTTCGTCATGGTGGTCGCGGTAGGCGGCGCGTTGCTACTGGGCCGAGGACTGCGCCCCGGGCGGTCCTTGTCGCTGGCCTTGTTCGCCGTGCTGCTGCTCGACCCCTTCGCCGTGCTTTCGCCCGGCTTCTGGCTCTCGTTCGGAGCCGTGGCGGCGATTGCCTGGGCGTTGGCCGCGCCGCGCGGGGGCCAGCGCCGCTGGCTGCAAGCAGGGTGGGTCAGCATCGTGGTGGGGGTGGGCGTGCTGCCGCTGACGCTGTGGTTTTTCCAGCGGGCCGCGCCTTGGGGGCCTGTGGCCAACCTCTGGGCGGTGCCGCTGGTGGGCCTGGTGACGGTGCCGCTGGCTTTGGCCGGAACCGCCCTGTTGCCGGTGTGGGAGGCGGCCGCGCGTGGGCTGCTGTGGGTCGCGGGCGGGTCGCTCGATCTGTTGTGGCCGGTGCTCGAGGTGGTGCGCGGGTTGCCTGGGGCCGAGTGGTCGGCGGCCCCGTCGGTCTGGAGCGTGATGCTCGCGCTGGCCGGGTTGGCCTGGCTGCTGGCGCCACGCGGTTGGCCCGCGCGCCCGATGGGGCTGGTACTGTGCGTCCCGTTGCTCTGGCCCCGGCCCGGGGAGGAAGTGGCACCGGGCCAATGGCGGGCCACGATGTTGGACGTGGGTCAGGGGCTGTCGGTGGTGGTGCGCACCGCTCGCCACAGCCTGGTGTTCGACACCGGAGCGCGTTTCAGCGCGCGTTTCAACGCCGCCGAGGCCGCCGTGATCCCGGCCCTGCGCGCCATGGGCGTGCGACGGCTCGACGCGCTGGTGGTGAGTCACGCGGACAACGACCACGCCGGGGCGCTGGAGCCGCTGCTCGCGGCCTATCCGCCGCGGATGCTCTGGTCCGGGGACGCGCGGTTGGCCCGCCGCCTCGGGGCCCGCCGCTGCCGGAAGGGAACGGTCTGGCGCTGGGACGGGGTGGCCTTCGCGTTCCTGCATCCGCCACCCGGCTGGGAGTCGCGGGAGAACGATGCGGCCTGTGTGTTGCGCATCTCGGGGATGACGGGAGCCCTGTTGCTCACCTCGGATGTGGAACGGTCCGCCGAGGCCCATCTGGCCGCCGCCGGTGGCCTGGGGGCAGATGTGCTCCAGGTGCCACACCACGGCAGCGCGACCTCGTCCTCCGAGGCGTTTCTGGATGCGGTCCGGCCGCGCGTCGCGCTGGTCTCGTCGGGATACCGCAATCGTTGGGGCTTCCCGAGGCCGGAAGTGTTGCAACGTTATGCGCGGCGTGGGATCACCGTGCTGGACACCGCGGCCAACGGCGCGATCACGGTGGGTCCGGGGGCCGATGGGCGGTCCGCCGTGCTGCGGCGCGAGCGGTTCGATGCGCGGCGTTACTGGACGACCCTGCCCTGAAGCCCACGGATGGGCCGGCCCGTGACGCGTCGGGCCGGGCGGGTTACGGGCGCAGGGGGCACTCCGTTGTAGAATGGGAAATTGCGGTTTTCGTTTCGCCCCGGGGAGGTGGTTCCGTGCTGGAAATCGTGCGCGCCGGCGGCTGGCTCATGCTGCCGATCCTGTTGGGATCGGTGGTGGCCATGGCCATCGTGATGGAGCGTTTCTGGACGCTGCAGACCCGGCGGGTCATGCCGCCCGGATTGCTGGAGCGGGTCCTGCGCGCCTACGAGCGGGGCGCGCTCAGCGAGAAGCAGATCGCCGCCCTGCGTGCCGGGTCGCCGTTGGGGCGCATCCTGGCCGCGGGGTTGAGCTATCGCAACGCCTCGCGCGAGGTCATGAAGGAGGCTGTCGAGGACACCGGTCGCCACGTGGCGCACGGATTGGAGCGTTACCTGAACACGCTGGGCACCATTGCCGCCGTCTCGCCGCTGCTGGGGCTGCTCGGGACGGTGCTCGGGATGATCCAAGTCTTCAGCGTGATCACTTCGGTGGGCGTGGGTGATCCCACCGAGCTGGCCAGCGGCATCTCCCAGGCACTGATCACCACCGCGGCGGGGATTTCCGTGGCGGTCCCCGCGTTGATCTTCCACCGCTATTTCCGGGGCAAGGTCACGCGTCTGGTGGTGGACATGGAGGCCGAGGCCCTCAAGCTCGTGGAGATGATGCACGCGCGCGGTGCCGGCGCCCGGGAGGCGGCATGAGGTTTCAAATCCGTCGCGAAGAACCCGCCGAGATCAATCTCACGCCGTTGATCGACGTGGTATTCCTGCTGCTGATCTTTTTCATGGTCACGACCACGTTCAACCGCTACGCGGAACTGCGCATCGATCTGCCCAAGGCCTCGGCGCAACCCACCCGGCCGCCCAAGGCCACGGAACTGGTGGTGGACGCCGATGGCCGTTACTACCTGGACGGCCGTGCGCTGGTCAATACGCGCCTGGAGACCCTGGTGCGCGCCCTGCGCGAGCTGCGGACCGAGAACCCGGAGGCCCCGCTGGTGATCCGGGCCGATGCGCGCACCACGCACCAGTCCGTGGTCACCGCCATGGATGCGGCCGGTCGGATCGGCATCCGCAGGCTCTCCATCGTGACCACGCAAGCCGACAGGCCATCGACCCCGTGAGTGAAATCCCGTCCGGCGGGCTGTCCATCTACCGCCGGCTGCTCTCCTACAGTTGGGGCTTTCGCCGCCAGTTTCTGCTCGCGGTACTGGGAATGGCCCTCTATGCGGCCACCGACACGGGATTCGCGGCGCTCATCAAGACCCTGCTGGACGGCAGCTTCGTGAAGCGGGATCCGGCGCTGGTGCGCTGGATGCCGCTGGCCTTGGTGGGTGTCTTGCTGCTGCGCGGCCTGGGCGGCTATCTCTCGACATATTTTCTGCATTTCGTCGGCCGCGGGGTGATCAAGCGGCTGCGCGAAGAGATGTTCAGTCGCATCCTTCAGGCGCCGATCGCCTTTTTCGATGCGGTCTCCAGCGGCCAGCTCATCTCGCGCATCACCTTCGACACCGAACAGGTGTTCGAGGCGGCCACCAAGGGCGCGACGCTACTGGTGCGTGACTCCCTGACCATTCTGGGCCTGCTGGCCTGGATGTTCTGGTTGGACTGGCGGCTGGCGCTGGGTTTTTTCGCCGTCGCCCCCTTGGTGGCGCTCACCGTCAACTATGTCACCCGCCTGTTCCGGCGGGTCAGCCACCGCATCCAGGATTCCATGGGTGACATCACCCATATCGCCGAGGAGACGGTGGAAGGGATCCGCGTGGTCAAGATTTTCGGCGGGCATGACTACGAGCGCAGTCGGTTCGAGGCGGCCAACGAGCAGAACCGGCGCATGGGGGTGCGCTGGGCGGCGATCCAGGCCGCCAGCGCTCCGGTCATGCAGTTCATCATCGGAGTCGCTCTGGCGGTCATCGTGGCCCTGGCGTTGCACGCCGTCGACGAGGTGAGCGTGGGGAGCTTCGTCTCGTTCGTGGTGGCCATGGCGCTGATGATGGCGCCCGTGCAGCGCCTGAGCAAGGTCAACGCGGTGATCCAGAAGGGCGTGGCGGCCGGGCAGAGCGCCTTCGGGTTGATCGATGGGCCGCGCGAGGGGATGGAGCGGGGCCGGCCTTTGGAACGGGCCGAGGGCCGGGTGCGCTACCGGGATGTGTGTTTCGCCTACGATCCAGACCAGGGGGAGGTGCTGCGCGGCATCTCCTTCGAGGCGGCTCCGGGCGAGACCGTCGCCCTGGTGGGCCGCTCCGGCAGCGGGAAATCCACCCTGGCGAGCCTGCTGCCCCGCTTCTACGACCCCACCGCCGGATGTATCGAGCTCGACGGCCGGGACGTGCGCGAGCTGGCCCTGCGCGACCTGCGCCGGCAGATCTCCTACGTGGGCCAGGACACGGTGTTGTTCAATGACACCGTGGCGGCCAACATCGCCTACGGGATGCAGGGCGAGGTTCCGTTCGAGCGCCTGCGCGAGGCGGCCGAAGCCGCGCACGCACTGGAGTTCATCGAGCGGCTGCCGCAGGGGTTCGACACATGGGTGGGGGAGAACGGCGTGTTGCTCTCGGGCGGTCAGCGCCAGCGCATCGCCATCGCGCGGGCCTTGCTCAAGGACGCCCCGGTGCTCATCCTGGACGAGGCGACATCCTCCCTGGACACGGAGGCCGAACGCCACATCCAGGCGGCCCTGGAGCGGCTGCTCGCGCAGCGCACCACGCTGGTGATCGCCCACCGGCTGTCCACCATCGAGCGGGCCGACCGGATCCTCGTGCTGGATGCGGGCCGCATCGTGGAGTCGGGTCGGCATGCGGAGCTGCTCGCCCGCGGCGGGATCTATGCAGGTCTGTACCGCACGCAACTGCATGCCCGATCGCCCTGAAATGGTGACCGAGGGCTTGCTCGAACGGCTGTGGTACGGCCGACATCCGGCGCGCTGGCTGCTCGCCCCGCCGGCGGCGGCCTTTTG
>JALSSO010000012.1 GCA_026984215.1 Gammaproteobacteria bacterium
TTGCCGCAGGCGCGGCTGCGCATCGATCGCACCCGGGCCGCCGATCTCGGCATCTCCACCCGTGAGGTGGCCCTGGCCGCGAGCCTCCTCGTGGGCGGTGTGGACGTGGCGAAATACAACGACGAGCCCGGCGACGGCGAACGCTACGACATCCGCCTGCAGGCGGCGCAGGGCAGCTTTCGGGTGCCCGAGGATCTGAAGCGCATCTACCTGCGGGGTCGGGATGGGGCGCTGGTGCGCCTGGACTCGGTGGCGCGCCTCGACGACACCCTGGGTCCGGCCGCCATCACGCGGCTGGATCTGCGCTACTCCGCCGAGTTCTACAGCACGCCGACGGTGTCGCTGGGCGAGGCGGTGGCGCGGGTGCGCAAGGCGGCCGCAGGACTACTTCCGCCGGGCTATACGGTGCGCATGATCGGCCGTGCCGAGGAGTTCGGCAAGACCACCCGCTACATGCTCTTCGCCCTGGCGACCGCGGTGATCCTGGTCTACATGGTGCTGGCCAGCCAGTTCGATGCCTTCGTGCAGCCCCTGGTGATCATGGTGGCCCAGCCCCTGGCCATCGTGGGTGGGCTGGCGGCCTTGTGGCTGGCGGGGATGGGCCTCAACATTTTCTCCATGATCGGCCTGGTGTTGCTCATGGGGCTGGTGGCCAAGAACTCGATCCTGCTGGTGGATTTCGCCAACCAGTTACGCCGTGAGGGCCATGGCGTGGACGAGGCCCTGCGGGCGGCCTGCCCGGTGCGGTTGCGTCCGGTCCTGATGACCTCGCTCACCGTCATCTTCACCATGCTCCCGGCGGCACTGGGCTTGGGCGCCGGCGCGGACACCAACGGGCCGCTCGCGGTGGCGGTGATCGGCGGCATGGTCAGCTCGACGCTCCTGACGCTGGTGGTGGTGCCCGCGGTGTACTCGCTGGTGGAAAACGGGCTGCTGCGCATGCGGGCGCGCCGCCGCGCCGGGGTTGCCGGCGCCTGAACCGATACGGCCGGCCCGCTGTTACATTTCGTTACCCCCCGCCTGCCGGCGCCGGCGCTATGCTCAGGGTGTGTTCGGCACCCCTCGAAGGAGACGGAGAGCGATGCACACCGGCACCCGATTCGGGATTCTCGTCGTGGGGCTCGTCGCCTCGTGTGCACTGACCGCAGAGCCGGCGTCGCGCTGGTATTCCGAGGAGCAGGTGGCGGCAGGGCGCGTGTTGTATCAGGAGCACTGCGCCGGCTGTCACGGCCCCAACGCCGAGGGCACGGCGGACTGGAAGAAACCACGCCCGGACGGTAAATATCCTCCGCCGCCCCTGAACGGTACGGCGCACGCTTGGCATCATCGCATGAGCGTGCTCAAGCGGACCATCGACCGGGGTGGCGTGCCCCTGGGCGGCTGGATGCCCGGCTTTCAGGGCAAGTTCACCGAGGCCGAGAAGGAAGCGCTCATCGCCTTCATCCAGAGCCACTGGCCGGACGAGGTCTACGCCGCCTGGGTCGAGCGCGGCGGACTCAAGTAGTCCGTTGGACGCTTGGTTCCGGCTTCGTGCTTCTGATAGGGTTTGCGGTCGTTTTTCGGCGGCAACCCGATCCCAGAGGAGCGCGCATGACTGCATCCGGATTCCAGCATATCCAGGTCCCGCCCGATGGCGAGCCTGTCACGGCCAATCCCGACCACACCCTGAACGTCCCGGAGCGGCCCATCATCCCTTTCATCGAGGGCGACGGCATCGGCGGCGACATCACCCCGGCCATGCGCCGGGTGGTGGATGCGGCGGTGGAGAAGGCCTACGGCGGGCGGCGGGCCATCGCCTGGATGGAGGTCTACGCCGGCGAAAAGGCGGTGGCCGTCTATGGGGAGGGCCAGTGGCTGCCCGAGGAGACCCTGGAGGCCCTGCGCCGCTACGTGGTCTCCATCAAGGGGCCGCTGACCACACCGGTGGGCGGCGGTATCCGCTCGCTCAACGTTTCCATCCGGCAGATCCTGGATCTCTACGCTTGCGTGCGGCCCGTGCGCTATTTCGAAGGGACCCCCAGCCCCCTGCGCCACCCCGAGAAGACCGACATGGTGATCTTCCGGGAGAACACCGAGGACATCTACGCCGGCATCGAGTGGCCGGCCGGCTCCGACGAAGTGCGCAAGGTGATCCATTTCCTTCAGGATGAGATGGGGGTGACGAGCATCCGGTTCCCCGACAGCTCCGGCATCGGCATCAAACCCGTCTCGCGCGAGGGTACCGAGCGGCTGGTGCGCAAGGCCATCCAGTATGCCATCGACAACGACCGCGCCTCGGTCTCGCTCGTCCACAAGGGCAACATCATGAAGTATACCGAAGGGGCCTTTCGCACCTGGGGCTACGAGCTGGCCCGGCGCGAGTTCGGCGCCGAGGAGATCGACGGCGGGCCGTGGTGTCGCATGACCAATCCGAAGACCGGGCGGGAGATCGTCATCAAGGATGTCATCGCCGACAATTTCCTGCAGCAGATCGTGCTCAAGCCGGAGCTCTACGATGTCATCGCCACCCTCAACCTCAACGGCGACTACATCTCCGACGCGCTGGCCGCCCAGGTGGGTGGCATCGGCATGGCGCCCGGCGCCAACATTGCCGACACCGTGGCGGTGTTCGAGGCCACTCACGGCACCGCGCCCAAGTACACGGGCATGGACCGCGTGAATCCCGGCTCGCTGATCCTGTCGGCCGAGATGATGCTGCGCTATCTGGGCTGGACCGAGGCCGCCGAGCGCATCATCGCCGGCATGTCCGGGGCCATCGCGGCCAAGACCGTGACCTACGACCTGGCCCGGGCCCTGGAGGCCGAGGGCGACACCACCGCCACGGTGGTCGGCACCTCCGGCTTCGCCGCGGCGGTGGTGGACCACATGTGAGCGGGCGAACGCGTCACAGCAGATGCACGCGTCCCAGGCGCAGGGCCTTGATCACGGCCGAGGCGATCTCCTCGATGGAACGGTTGGTGGTGTCGATGAAGGGAATGCGGTAGCGGTGGTACAGGGCCTGCGCGGCCCGGATCTCGCGCCGGCACTGTTCGATGGAGGCATAGCGGCTGTCGGGACGGCGCGCGGCCCGGATCTTGTGCAGCCGCACCGGATCGATGGTCAGTCCGAACAACTTGTCGCGAAAGGGCTCCAGGCTGGCAGGCAGCCGCGTGGTCTCGAAATCCTCTTCCGTCAGCGGGTAATTGGCCGCCCGGATGCCGTACTGGATCGCGAGATACAGGCTGGTGGGCGTCTTGCCCGAGCGGGAGACCCCAACGAGGATCACCTCGGCCTCCGAATAGTGGTCCGTGAGCACGCCGTCGTCGTGGCTCAAGGTGTAGTTGACCGCTTCGATGCGGGCGTCGTAGTCCTCGGAGCCCGGTTCGCGATGAGAGATCTCCCCGCTCTCCAGCGGGCGGGACCGGAACTCCGCCGCCAGGGTCGGCAGAAAGTGATCGAATACGTCCAGCACCAGCGCCGCGGGTTGGCATTCGAGCAGCAGGGCGCGCAGCGCCGGGTCGGGCAGCGTGGAGAAAACGATGGGGCGTTGCGGCTCCACCTCGGCCGTACGCCGGATCCCTTCCACCAGCCGGCGCGCCTTGTCCGGCCCGTCCACGTAGGGGACAGTGATCTCGTGCACGCGCAGCTCGCCGAACTGGGCGAGCAAGCTGCGGCCCAGGGTCTCCGCGGTGATGGCGGTGCGGTTCGAGACGTAGAAAACGGTTCTCGTCATGGCGGCCATGATATACCGGGAGGCGTCCCCGGGGGGCCGGCGTCGGCGAGCGCAATGGAGCCGGTGGGCGGCTTGGCGACGGCCGGTCGAGGGTCCGCGCGATGAAGATCCAGGTCGTCTCGGACATCCACCTCGAATTCGGCCCCATGGAGCTCGAGGTCGACGGTGCCGAGGTGCTGGTGGCCGCCGGGGATATCGGCGTGGGCCCCGGCGGAGCGGTGTGGCTCTCTCAGTTCGACCTCCCCGTGATCTACGTGGCCGGCAACCACGAGTTCTGGGGACAGGACTTCTCCGGCTTTCTGCGGTCCATGGACGATCTCACCCGGGGCACCTCGCTGCACTTCCTGGAGAACCGCGTCGTGGTCATCGACGAGGTGCGTTTCGTCGGGTGTACGCTGTGGACCGACTTCAACGGCGGAGATCCCGGCCTGATCCAGAAGATGTACTGGGGCATGAACGACTTTCGGCATATCACCAAGGGCGACCGGGGGTTGTGGCCCACGGACCTGATCGAGCAGAACCACCTCTCGCGCCAGTGGCTCGCCGAGGTCCTCGGTCAGCCGCACGACGGGCCCACGGTGGTGGTCACGCATCACGCCCCGTCGCTTCGGAGTTGGTTCCCCTCCCGCGCGGACGATCCGGTGCGTCACGTCTATTGCAACACCATGGACGACTGGGTGCGGCGTTTCCAGCCGGCGCTGTGGATCCACGGTCACGTGCACCGCGCGATCGACTACAACATCGGATCCACGCGGGTCGTCTGCAATGCCCGGGGCTACCACGGCTACCAGGAAGTGGCCGGTTTCGATCCCCGGCGGATCGTGCTAGTTTGACCCTGGGCCAGGGTGCAGCGGGGGCGGCGTGTCCAAGAAACTCTATCGTGTCTCTTTCATCAACCAGGGAAAGGTCTACGAAATTTTCGCGCGCAAGGTGTACGCCTCGGACCTGTACGGCTTCGTCACGGTGGAGCAGCTTCGCTTCGGCGAGCGCTCGGGTCTGGTGGTGGACCCCTCGGAGGAAAAGTTGCGCGACGAGTTCGAGGGCGTGGCGCGCTTCCACGTGCCCATGCATGCCGTGATCCGCGTGGACGAGGTGCAACAGGCCGGCGTGGCCAAGATCCACGACCTGGGCGACAAGGTCACCCCCTTGCCCGGGGCGCTATACCCGCCGAAAAAGGGCGGCCCGGAATCCTGAGATCGAAGCCGGGCCGCGGCCGCCCCGGCGGGGCAGATTGCGCGCCCCAGGCACCTGAGGTACCCTTGCGCGCCTTGCAGGAACGCCGTCAGGTTGCTCGCAACCTCGGTCGGTGAGGCCCGATCAGGAGAGGTGCCCGAGAGGCCGAAGGGGTGCGACTGGAAATCGCATGTACGCCAAAAGCGTACCGAGGGTTCGACAAAATCGTCGGGAACGATTTTGATCGCGCGTAGAGCGACCCGTCAGGGCGGCGGGCAGGGAGAGCCCGCCGTAATCCCTCCCTCTCAGTGGCGCTAGCCACTTGTGGTTCGAGTGGATGGTGCGGGTCACCTGGATCGGCGAGGCAGAGCAAACATCGGAGAGGTGCCCGAGAGGCCGAAGGGGTGCGACTGGAAATCGCATGTACGCCAAAAGCGTACCGAGGGTTCGA
>JALSSO010000013.1 GCA_026984215.1 Gammaproteobacteria bacterium
GCTCGTCGTTGTATTTCGCCACGTCCACACCGCCCACGAGGAGGCTCGCGGCCAGGGCCACCTCACGGGTGGAGATGCCGAGATCGGCGGCCCGGGTGCGATCGATGCGCAGCCGCGCCTGCGGCAACGCGAGCTGCAGGTTGAGATCCACGGCACCGAGTCCGGCAACGGTCTCCAGCCGCTGGCGCAGGCGTTCGGCGACTCGTGCCACCCCTTGGATGTCCGGACCGGTGAGCACGAACTGCAGCGGCTCACCACGCTGTCCCCCGATGGGGGGCACGGGGGCCGGAAAGGCCTCCACACCGGGGATCCGCGCGAGCCGCTCGCGCAAGCGGTCGATGATGCGATACATATGCCGGCTGCGTTGCTCGCGCGGCGCCAGCCGCACCGAGATCTCGCCGCGGCTCACCTGCCCGGTCGGGCCACCCCCGATCACCGAGAACCAGGACGCCACGCCGGGCTCGGAGGCCAGCACCCGTTCGATCTCCCGCAACCGGCCGTCGGTGTAGGCGAGGCTGGACCCGAGCGGGGTCTTGAAATTGACCAGGAACCGGCCCTCGTCTTCCTTGGGGAGAAATCCCTTGCCGAGCTCGGCCAGGAAGTGGCCGCTCGGCAGCACCGCCACCACCGCGAGCACCACCACCGCCCAGCGCCAGCGCAGCGCCCAGGACAACAACCGGACATAGCCCCGCTCCAACCCGCCGAACAACCAGCCCACCCCCCGATACAGCCAGCCATGGGTCTTCACCAGCTCCAGATGCCGTGAGGCGAGCATGGGCGTGAGCGTCAGCGACACGAACAGGGAGGCCAGTACCCCGAAGGTCACCACCACGGCGAACGACTGGAAAAAACGGCCGATCACCCCGCCCATGAAGATCACCGGCGCAAAGATGGACACCAGCGTCAAGCTCGCCGCGATCACCGCGAACACCACCTGTCGGGTCCCCGCCAGCGCCGCGCGGCGCGCATCGGGGTCGATGTGCTCGCGGTGGCGGACGATGTTCTCCAACACCACGATGGCGTCGTCGACCACCACGCCGATGAGCAACAGGAGCCCCAGCAGGGTCATGGTGTTGAAGGTGTAGCCGGCGAAATACATGACGGCCACCGCGCTGAGCAGCGACACCGGCACGGCCAGGGCGACGATGGCGGTGGCGCGCAGGCTGCGCAGAAACAGCAGCACCACCAGCGCCGTAAGAACGGTGCCCAGTGCCAGGTGTTCCTTCAGGGCGGCGACCAGCTCGTGGACCAGACTGGCGTCGTCGGCCGCGATGTCCAGCTCGAGCCCCGGCGGCAGCTGGGGCAGGATCTCCTCGCGCAGGCGCCGTTTCACCCGTTCCACCACGGCGACCATGTTGGCGCCGGTCACTTTCACGATGCCCAGGCCCACGGCAGGACGTTCCCCGTAGCGCGCCAGGCGTCGCGGCTCGTCCAGACCGTCCTCGATGCGCGCGATGTCGCGCAGGCGGATGGGCGCGCCCTCGCGATAGGCCACGATGAGCGCCTCGAGATCCCGGACGTGGTGGAACTCCAGGTCGAGCTTCAACAACCGCTCGCCGGTGCGCGAGGTGATGAACCCGCCGGGCAGCTGCAGGTGCTCGGATTCGAACGCCCGCAGCAGGTCGCCGGCGGTGATTCCGTAGGCGTTCATGCGCGCCACGTCCAGCGCCACCCGGATGGTGCGGTCGCGCCGCCCGCCGATGCGCACCTCGCCCACACCCGCCACGTTCTCCAAGCGCCGCTTCACCACCGTGCGCGCGTACTGGTTGAGCTGTTGGAGCGTACGATCGCCGTGCAGAACCAGCCACAGAATGGGCACCGCGCCGAACTCCACCTTGGCCACCACCGGCGGATCGGCCTCTCGAGGCAGATCGCGCAGGACCTGATTGACCTTGGCCTGCACCTCGTTGAAGGCCACGTCGATGTTCTTGGTGAGCTCGAACTGGATACGCACCACGGAGGCCCCGGGCGAGGAGGACGAGCGCACGTGCTCGATGCCCGGCACGCTGTTGACCGCGGTCTCGATGACTCGGGTCACGCTGGCATCCATCACTTCCGGATTGGCGCCGGGCAAGGTAGTGGTCACCGAGATGGTGGGAAACTCCACCGTGGGATAGCGGTCGATCCCGATGCGCTGAAAAGCGATCAGCCCGAACAGCACCAGGAGGCCGTTGAGCATCCACGCCAGCACATGCCGGCGTATGGACAGCTCAGGAAGCGTCACCGCCGTCGCTCCGGATCTCGACGGCGGCCCCGTCGGTGAGGAACCCGGCCCCGTCGGCGGCGATCCGGGTGCCCGGCTCCAGCCCCGAACGGATCTCGACCCGGCCCGGCAGGCGCAGTCCCAACCGCACCACCTGCTGTCGGACCCGCTCCCCTTCGATCACGTAGACCACCTCGCCGGCGGGTCGGCGCACGACGGCACGCTCCGGCACCACCACGGCATCCTCCCGGTGCAAGATCCGCACGTGGCCGGTGACACTCGCCCCCGGCTCCCAGTCGCCGGGGTTCGGCACGTCCACGAGGGCCTCGATGGCTCGGTTGCCCGGACGGATCCGCGGGCGCAGGTCCGAGACCCGGGCCTGCACGGTCCGGCCCGGCGCCATGGGGCTCTCCAGGCGCACCGGCAGACCGCGGCGCAGCACCGAACCGAGACTCTCGGGATAGGGCAGCCGGGCGCGCAGCCGGTCCACCTGGGTGATGGAAAACAAAGGCGAGCCTTGCTTCACATAGTCGCCCACCGATACGCGGCGTTCATACACACGCCCCGCAATGGGGCTGGTCACCCGGGTACGGCGCAGGTCCCGCTCGGCCTGCTGCCGCTTCACGCGGGCCCCGACGAGCTGTGCCCGCAGCGCATCGAGCTCGGCTTGGGCATCGTCCAGGTCCGATTGGCTGGCCGACTTGTCCCGCGCCAGGGAACGCAAGCGCCTGACCTGCAGCCGCCGGGCGCGCACGAGCGCCTCCAAGCGCTGGACCTCGGCACCGGCCGCAGCGGCGGCGAGGCGATAGTCCTCCGCGTCGATGCGTGCCAGGACTTGTCCCGCATCCACCCGATCGCCGACTTCGGCTTCCACGCCCACGATCCGTCCACCCACCTCGGCGGCCACGGTGGGCGCCGTCACGGGCTCCAGTTCGCCCACGGCCGGCTCCCAACGCTCGATCACCTCCGTGACCGCCGTCACGACCGTCACCGGCACGGGCCGTCCGGCTCCGGCCGCCGGCAGCGCGCACAACACCAGCGCACCCATCACCGCCGCGCGGCTCACCATGGCCCTCCAAGGGGTCACGACGCCCCGCCTCCACGGGCGCCTCGCATCAGCAGATCGAACACCTCGGCCACGAACGTCGCGGGCTCGGTGGAAAAACGGGCCGCCTCGATGTGCGGCACCACGCGCTGCGTCTGGAAAAAGAAACTGTTGACCGCGAACAATACGAAAGCGAGCAGAGAAGCGTCGAAGTCCTGGCGCAAGGCCCCGGCTTGCTGGGCCCGCTCGACCCGATCCACCAGCGCCCGTGCGTAATCGGCGAAGACCTCCTCGGCCAGATCGCGGACCTGGGTGTCGTCGCCGCCGAGCATCTCGCGCAGGATCAGACGCGCATCCCCCGCGTGTCCGAGCAGGGCCTGCAGGTGGTTCTCCAAGAACGCGCGCAGCACTGCGGCCGGATCCGTCGCTCGCGGCAGGCCATCCGCTCGCGTCAGAAAACCCGCGGTGCGTGCACAGGCGGCCTGCATCACCGCGAGGTACAGGCCCCGCTTCGAGCCGAAATGGTGGTGGATGTTGGCCTTGCTCACGCCCGCGCGCGCGGCGATCTCGCTCAGCGAGGCACCGGAATAGCCCCGTTGCGCGAACACCGCCGAGGCCGCGGCCAGGATGGCCGCCTGTCCCGCCGGGGCTCGCTTCGACTCCGGGGCCGGTGATGTCGTCATCACGTTCCTCCAGCGCGTGTTGCCAAGGGGCAACGGGACGAGAGACACGATCGAGCCGCATGGGAAATCCGTGCAAGCGTCTCCGACGACCCGAGCAGACGCCGCCCGCCGATCCCTCGATACAATCGCGTCCGGGCGAAACTGACCGTCCGTTCGGTCAGTCTACGGCGGTCTGCGCGACAACCGCAAGTCCACTCCGGCGGTTGTCGTATCCTATTGCGCCGAGCGCAATCGACACTCGCGAAGACCCGAAACCATCACGCCCCGGCGCGCCCATGACACCGAGCCGTCCATTCGTATCGCCCGACTTCCCGGCGCCATCGTCGTCGCCCCTTCCGGGTCGTCGCTCTAGCGGTTCGGGCGGGTCGCGCCCCACGGCAGTGGCCCTCCGGATCGCGTCGTGAGGATCGGACGATGACCGACGCCCTGCGTCTCGAGGGTCTGCGAAAGACCTATCGCAACGGCCACGTGGCCCTCGACGGCGTCACCATGACGGTACCCGAGGGCGACTTCTTCGCCCTGCTCGGCCCCAACGGGGCGGGCAAGTCCACCACCATCGGCATCCTCGCCTCGCTGGTGGTCAAGACCGCCGGACGCGCCTGGATCTTCGGCCACGACATCGACACCGATTTCGCCCGTGCCCGGCGCCACCTGGGCCTGGTGCCCCAGGAGTTCAATTTCAACGTTTGGGAGCCGGTGGTGGAGATTCTCATCAACCAAGCCGGCTACTACGGCATCCCGCGCCGGCGCGCCGCCCGCCGGGCCGAGGCCCTGCTCCATGAACTCGGCCTGTGGGACAAACGCAACCAGCAGGCGCGCAATCTCTCCGGCGGCATGAAACGGCGCCTGATGATCGCGCGGGCCCTGGTGCACGAACCGCGTCTGCTGATCCTGGACGAGCCCACGGCGGGCGTGGACATCGAGCTGCGCCGCCACATGTGGGACTTCCTGCGCTCCATCAACGCCGGCGGCACCACCATCATCCTCACCACCCATTATCTCGAAGAGGCCGAGGCCCTGTGCCGCCACATCGCCATCATCGACCACGGCCGCCTGATCGAGAACGCGGCCCTGGACCGGCTGCTGGAGCGCCTGCACGAAGAGACCTTCGTGCTCTACCTGCGCAAGGCCGTCGACGCGCTTCCCCCGATCCCCGGCTTGCGCCTGCGGCGGGTGGACGCGCGCACCTTGGAGGTGGACGTGCCCCGCGAGGGCGGCTTGAATCCCGTATTCGCCGCATTGGATGCCGCCGGCATCCAGGTGCGCAGCATGCGCACCAAGGCCAACCGGCTCGAAGAGGTGTTCATGTCGCTGGTGGGCCGCGCCCTCGGCC
>JALSSO010000014.1 GCA_026984215.1 Gammaproteobacteria bacterium
CGAGGGGATCGGCGCCGGCCAACAAGGCGTCGTCGTCCACGAACACCAGCCAGCGGCCACTGGCACGTCCCGCGCCCCGGTTGCGCCCGGCGGCGACCCCCAGATTGCGGCCGGGCTTGACCACGTGTACGGGCACCCCCGGGTTCTGCCGGGGGCTGCGGTCCCGCACGTCCGGATTGTTGTCCACCAGGACGATCTCGGCCGCATGCCCGCGGCAGACCCGGCCCAGGGTCCGGAACTGCCGCGGGAGGATGTCGTCGCGGCGGTAGGTCAGCACGACGAGGGAGAAATCCACGTGCATCGCCCTCAGTACGCCCCCTCGCCCCGCCACACCTTCTGGACCGTGAGCATCAGGATCACCCAGTCGTACCACAGGTTCCAGTTTCTCACGTACCACGCATCGAGCTGGACCCGGCTGTCGTAGTCGGCATCGCTGCGCCCGCTGATCTGCCACAATCCCGTGATTCCCGGGCGCACCTCGAGATAATCCTGCACATGCTCGCCGTAGCGGGCCAACTCCTCTTCGACCACCGGCCGCGGCCCGACCAGACTCATCTCCCCCTTCAGCACGTTGATCAGTTGGGGCAGCTCGTCCAGGCTCGTGCGGCGCAGAAAGGCGCCAAAAGGCGTCACCCGGGGATCGTCCCGGAGCTTGCGCGTGGCGGTCCATTCCCGCCGCCGTTGCGGATCGGCGAGTAGCTCCTCCAGCTGGAGCTCGGCATCAGGCGCCATGGTGCGAAACTTATAGCAGCGGAACCGCCGCCCCCCTTGTCCCACGCGCTCATGGGCGAACAGGACCGGAGCGCTCTCGGCCCGCACCCGCAGGGCGATGAGCAGTAGCAGCGGCGCCAGCAGTCCCAGCAACACGACCCCGCACACCACGTCGAAGAGGCGCTTGAGCAGCCGGGCCCCCGGCCGAGCCAGATTGTTGCGCACCCGGAGCATGAGCACCTCATGACGAAAGAAATGCACCGGCTCCATGCCGAACAGCGGCAGTCCCCGCAGAGGCGGAACGATGGCCACCTCCACGCCCGCGCGCCCCAAATGGTCCAGCCAACGCGGCAGTTCGGTCCACTCGCCCTCCTCGGGGGCGAACACCACGTGATGGCCCGAGAAGGCCGCCTGTAGCGACCCCTGGGTGAATTCAGGCGTCTGCAAGACCGGATAATGCCGGCCCCGATGTTCGACCGCGGACACCCCGCCGGGGCGGGTCGCCACGAAACCCCGCACCGACCAACCCAGTGCCCGTTCCCGACGCAGCGCCTCCAGCGTTTCCAGGGCGTTGGGACCGGTGCCCACGATGAGCACGGGCTGCGCCCAGAGACCGAGTCGTGCCAGTGTCCGCCGCAGCAGGGCCCGCCCGAGCGGCAGGAAAAGCGCCGACAAGGACCACAGGAGCAGGAACCACAGGCGCGAAAAATCCCACTTGGCGAGAAACAGCACCAGCGCATCCAGGGCCCCCAACATCAGCACCATGCGCCAGAGCCGGCGCAGCTCGTCCCAGAACGGCATGCGACGCCGGTAATCGCCGCGCAGGGCGAACCAGATCACCGCCACCACCGCCCAGACGGTGAACGACCGAGTACGCAACGACTCCTGCAGGGGATCGGCCAGCGCGATGACGTGCTGGGGTATCCAGCGCGAGGCCAGTGCGTGCAGCACGCGTGCGACACCCAGCGCCGCGGCGAACATGGCCAGATCGGCGGCAGCCAGCGCCACGGCCACGGTCGGCGCGCGCAACCGCGCCGACCGGGCGCTACCGGAAGGCGGGGGGGCGGGAGCGGGACTCACACCGGGATTCAGGTGTCGGCGCGCCGCCGGCCGCTCTCCAAGGCGACCACCCGGGCCGGTGCCGGACCGGGAACGGCCGTCTGCACTTCGAATTCCGGCACCAGCATGCACAGCCCGCGCAGCAGGCGTTCCTCGTCATAGGCGCGGGCCGCCCGTTCGAGCTCGTCCAGCCGGGTGCTCAACTCGGACCAGTCGCACTCACGCGAGGCGGAGAGCAGGATCTTGTTGAATCCCGTTCCCGTGAGGCGTTCCTTCTCGTGGAACAACTCTTCGTAGAGCTTTTCTCCGGGGCGCAGCCCCGTGTAGACGATCTCGATGTCCTTGCCCGGCTCCTTGCCCGCCAGGCGGATCATCTGCTCGGCCAGATAACGGATCTTGACCGGCTCACCCATGTCCAGCACATAGATCTCCCCCCCCTTGCCGATCACCGAGGCCTGCATGATGAGCTGGCAAGCCTCGGAGATGGTCATGAAATAACGCAAGATCTCGGGGTGAGTCACGGTCACCGGCCCCCCAGCCTCGATCTGCTGGCGGAACAGCGGGACCACGCTTCCGGCCGAGCCCAGCACGTTGCCGAAGCGCACCGTGATGAAACGGGTCGCCGAGCGACGGTCGAAGTTCTGGCAGAAGAGTTCCGCGGCCCGCTTGGTGGCCCCCATCACGTTGACGGGGTTGACCGCCTTGTCCGTGGAGATCAGGACGAACTCGTGCGCGCCGCATCGGTCGGCCGCCTCGGCCACGATGCGCGTGCCGAGCACATTGTTGGAGACCGCCTCGCGCAGCTGTCCCTCCAGCATCGGCACGTGTTTGAAGGCCGCAGCGTGGAACACCACCTGCGGCCGGTGCCGGCTCATCACCCGATCCACCGCCACCGGGTCGCGAATGTCGCACAGGTGCGCGTGGACACCGACGTCGGGATAGTCCCTGCGCAATTCCATCTCGATCCGGTACAGGTTGTACTCGCTGTTCTCGATGAGCACCAGCGAGCGCGCCCCGAAGCGGGCGAGCTGACGGCACAGCTCGGAGCCGATGGACCCGCCGGCGCCCGTCACCAGGATCACGCGCCCGGACAGGCCGCTGCGGATCCCCTGCCAGTCCAGGTCCACCGGTTCACGACCCAGCAGATCCTCGATGGCGATCTCGCGCAGCTGCTGGATCGCGCCCCGCCCCGTGATGAGGTCCTCGAGCCGGGGCACCGAGCGGAACGGCACCCCCGCCCGCTCGCACACTTCCACGATGCGACGCATCTGCTGCGTGTTGGCCGAGGGCACGGCCAGCATGATGAGATCGATCCACAGCTCACGGACCAGTTCCGGAATCCGGTGAATGGGACCCAGCACGCGGATCCCGTGGAGCTCCTTGCCCCGCTTGCGCAGATCGTCATCGACGAAGGCCACCGGCTGGTAGTTGCCCTCGTGGGTGCGCAGCAACTCGCGCACCAGCATCTCGCCCGCCCGGCCCGCCCCGACGATCAATACCCGCGGACCGGCCTCGAGCCGGAAATGATGGTCCTTGAACCAGCGGTACAAGAAACGCGGCCCGCCCACCAACGCCACCAGCAGGACCCCGTAGAGGATCGGGACCGCGCGAGGCACCCCCTGCATCGGGGGCAGCAAGGCGACCGTGGCCATCAACACCAGCGTGCCGATCCCCACCGCCTTGACGATGCGGATCATGTCCGGAAGCGAGGCGAAACGCCAGACTCCCCGATACAAGCCGTAGTACCAGAACAGGATGGCCTGGACCGGTACGACGAGCACCAACCCGGCCAGCACGTAGGAGAGCTCCCGCCAGGAGATGGGCTGAAAATCGATCTGCAGATAGAAGGCGGCCAACCAGGCTGCGGGAATCATGACGAGGTCGTGCAGAAACGCCGTGGTGCGCGTGCGCAGACGCTGGATCACCGTGCGCATGGCACTCATCGTTGCACGACCCACACTGAAACCAGCGAGAGGCGCCGCTCCCCGAGCCTGGTGCGTACCCTCATGCCGCATATCCCCCAATCCGATACGGCGGCCCGCCGACGCCACCTGACCCCACGGGAAACCCCGTCACCCTGCCCGGCTATGCGGGCGCACCCCTCATTCCCCCGAGATCAGTGGGCATACACCCACTGCAGCAAGGCATCCTGCACGGCCCGCGCCCGATGGCCCCGGGCGCGCTTGTGGTTGAGGAACACCACCACCACGAAATCCCTGCCACTTCTCGCCTTCACATACCCGGCGATGGCGCTGGCATCCCGCAAGGTGCCCGTTTTGATGTGCGCGCGACCCCGTATCGGCGATTTCTTCATGCGCTTTCTCATAGTGCCATCGACGCCCACGATGGGCAAGGAGGACACGAATTCGGGCATGAGCGGGCTGTGATGGGCCGCGAGCAGCAGCGCGCCCATGGTACGCGCCGAAATCCGCGCCTTGCGTGACAGGCCAGAGCCGTTCTCCACGTAGAGACCACGGGATGGAAGCCCCTTCTTCTTCAGCCAACGCTCGATGGCCACACGCCCCTTCGCATACGTACCCGGCTCGCCCTGGAGCTCTGCGCCCAGCGTGAGAAACACCTGCCTGGCCATGACGTTGTTGCTGAACTTGTTCACCCCGCGGATGATCTCGGCCATGGGGCGGGACTCCAGATCCAAGATCCGCGTGGCATCGGCCGGAGCCTGGCCCAGCCGCATACCGCCGTCCACACGACCACCCGTCTCCTCCCACAGGGAACGAAAGGCCCCATAGACGGCGGCCTCCGGCTCCATCACCACCCGCACGATGGTCCAGTCCCCGCAGCGCGACGGGTAGTCCCCCTTGAAGGTGACCGTGGTTCCGTCCTTGCGGCGCTGCACCTGCATGCGGATCCGACTCAGCCGGTTGCCGCACTTTTTGTTCACGAAACGGAGACGGTTGACCACCTTCAGGTTGGAGAATTCGGGAAAGGTGGCGATCCGCACCCGCCGACGGGCCTCATCGGGCACGAACCGGAAACGCACCGTCTGAAAGTTCACCAGCAGCGCATCGGCCGAGGCGTTATAGGCGCGATAGACCTTCGAATCCAAGGGGCGGTTGAGCTCGGGTTCCGGCCGGAAGTAGCCATTGTCGATGACCACGTCCCCGCCGATGCGCTCCAGCCCCTTCTCACGCAACCCGCGCACCAGCCGCCAAAGAAACTCCGGCACCAGAAACGGATCCCCGTGCCCGCGGATCACCAGATCCCCATCGACCGCCCCGTCCCGCACCGGGCCGGTCACGTAGACCTCCGTGTCCCACGTGTAGTCGGGGCCCAGTGTGTCCAGAGCCGCGAAGGTGGTGACCAGCTTCATGGTGGAAGCGGGATTGCGCGCACGATCGGCGTTCAGGGTCAGCAGGGGCTTCGTGCTGTCGGCCGCCTGCACGAACACGCTCACCGCCGAGACCGGGATCTTGCCCCTGGCCAGCGCCCGTCGCGCGGTCTCCGGCAGGCCGCCGCCGAAGGCCGGCGGGGC
>JALSSO010000015.1 GCA_026984215.1 Gammaproteobacteria bacterium
GGGACGACCCGCCTGGGCGATGATCTGGGCCTCCTTCTCGTGGAACTTGGCGTTGAGCACCTGGTGTTTGATGCCCGCCTTTCTGAGCAATCCGGAGAGGTATTCCGAGGTCTCGATGGAAGCCGTGCCCACCAACACCGGCTGGCCCCGCTTCACGCGCTCGCGGATGTCTTCCAGGATGGCATCGAACTTCTCGCGCGCGGTGAGATAGACCAGATCTCCCATGTCTTCGCGGATCATGGGCTTGTGGGTGGGGATGACCACCACCTCCAGGCCATAGATGGTCTGGAACTCGTAGGCCTCGGTGTCGGCCGTGCCGGTCATGCCGGCCAGTTTGTCGTAGAGCCGGAAGTAGTTCTGGAAGGTGATCGAGGCCAGGGTCTGGTTCTCCTGCTGGATGCGCACCCCTTCCTTGGCCTCGATGGCCTGATGCAGACCTTCGGACCAGCGCCGCCCCGGCATGGTGCGGCCGGTGAACTCGTCCACGATGACCACCTCGCCGTCCTTGACGATGTAGTCCACGTCGCGCTGATAGATGGCGTGGGCCCGCAGGGCGGCGTTCAGGTGATGCATGAGACCGATGTTGGCGGCGTCGTAGAGACTCTCGCCGGACTGCAGCAATCCCGCTTCCTCCAAGAGCCGCTCCACCTTCTCGTGGCCTTCCTCGGTGAGAAAGACCTGCTTGGACTTGAGATCCACCGAGTAGTCCCCGGGGCCGTCTTCCTGCTCCTGCTTGGTGAGCTTCGGAACGATTTCGTTCATCTTGATGTAGAGCTCGGAGGAGTCCGCCGACGGGCCCGAGATGATCAGCGGCGTGCGTGCCTCGTCGATGAGGATGGAGTCCACCTCGTCGACCACGGCGAAGTGGAGATCCCGCTGGACGCGCGCGTCCAACGAAAAGGCCATGTTGTCCCGCAGGTAGTCGAAGCCGTACTCGTTATTGGTGCCGTAGGTGATATCGGCGGCGTAGGCTTCGCGCCGCGTGACGGGGCGCAGATGCCGGTAGCCGCCCCCGCTACCGTCCCATTGCGGATCGAACAGGAAGGAGCTGGAATCCGGCCCCATCCCACCCGAGGAGTTGATGACTCCGGTGGACAGGCCGAGGAAATGATAGAGCGGCCCCATCCACTCGGCGTCACGCCGGGCCAGGTAGTCGTTGACCGTGACCACGTGCACGCCCTTACCCTCCAGGGCGTTGAGATACACCGCCAGGGTGGCTACCAGCGTCTTACCCTCGCCGGTGCGCATCTCGGCGATCTTGCCGTCGTGCAGGACCATGCCGCCGATCAGCTGCACGTCGAAGTGGCGCATCCCGAGCACCCTGCGGGCCGCCTCGCGCACCGTGGCGAAGGCCTCGGGCAGGAGCCGATCCAGCGTCTCACCCTGATCCAGGCGTTGCCTGAACTCCCGCGTGCGCGCCTGGAGCGCCTCGTCGGAGAGCGCCTGGACCTGCGGCTCCAGGGCGTTGATGGACTCCACCTTTTTGCGGTAGGCCTTGATGAGCCGGTCGTTGCGGCTCCCGAAGATCTTTTTGATTACGGCTGCGACCATAGCGAATCCGTCGTCACCCGCCGGTGACACTGTGTCTGAGATGGTGGTGAATTCGGGAGGCTGCGGCCCGTCGGCCCGCCTTCCCAAGGGATGGCGCGACGCGCCCGGGCCACGACACCCGTCACTGGGACTCCAAAGCGCATTCAGGCCGGAGTGCTCGCGACGCCAGGGGCTATCATGTCATAGACCCGCACAGGCGACGACAGTTCTCTGAATCCCCCGAACCGCACGGACGAGGCAGTGGATGGACTTCGGCAGCCCCGGGGCTGCAGTGCGCAATCCCCGCCGACAACACGACATCTGCCGCATTCCGCATGTCGTGGGCCCCTGCGGCCGTCCAGCCCGCCACGATTCATTGGACATGCACCTCAACCGGCGGCGCGGAAAAAACGTTGCGGATTCACCGCCTTGCCATCGTGCAGGACCTCGAAATGCACGTGCGGACCGGTGGAACGCCCGGTACTGCCCACGAAGCCGATCACCTGTCCACGGCGCACACGCTCCCCGGCACGAACCAGAATCTTTTTATTGTGACCGTAGCGGGTCACGTACCCGCCGCCATGGTCGATCTCCACGAGATACCCGTATCCCGAACGCTTTCCCGCCCAGGTGACGATACCCGCCGCCACGGCGAGAACCTCACTTCCGGCCTTGGCCGCGAAGTCGACACCCTTGTGGAACTCCGGCTTGCCGCTGAAGGGATCCACGCGTCGACCGAAGGGTGAAGAGACGAAACCCGCCTTGACCGGTTTTCCGGCGGGCCGGACCTCGTCGCTCAGCCGATGTCCGCTGAGCAGGCGGTCCAGGGCCTGGAGTTGGGCCTCACGGTCCCGCAGCTTGGCGTCGAGCGCGGCCAGCGCATCATTCACCGTACCCCATCCGTTCGCATCCAGCACCCCGTCCAAGGCGGGCCCTCCCACGCCGGGTTGGCTGGCGAAATCGAACTCCCCGTCGTCCAGACCGGACAGGTGCACCAATCGTGAACCCAGGGCATCCAGCCGATAGAGCCCGGCCTGCAGTTCCGCCACCCGGCGCGCCAGCGCCCGCACCCGGGCCGCGGTCTCACGACGGATCTGCGTCAACTCCTCGGTCTGGCCGGCCACGTCGGTCCGCCATCGCTCCACCCACTCCGCGTGGGTGGTCCGCAGGCCGGCATAGTATCCCGCCCCGGCGGCAACCAGGGGAACCACCACCAAACCCACCAGCAGAAGCGCAATCCGCTGCCAGCTGTAGCAGCGGACGCGGAGAAACCGCCCGCCACGGCCCGGAAGCAGTAAGTAGTCCATCTGCGAATCCAATTGCGTTATCCTCACATGAACCGACCAGCCCGCCATCGAGTCGATGCGCCCCGCCCACCAGCTCATCCCTTCGCGCCTGCGGCTGCGGCTCGCCCAGACCCGGGACCTCGACAGGCTGCTGCAGGCCTGCCTGCCCGAGGAGGCCCGGCCACACTGCCGTGCGGGCGGCATCTCCAATGGGCGCTTGGTGGTGGTCGCCGACAGCGCGGCGTGGGCCACCCGCATCCGCTTCCAGGAACGCCAGCTGCTGGCACGAATGCACACCGTTTCGCGGGGCGCCACGGCGGTTCCCGAGCGGATCCGTGTCTGTGTGAGTCCGCTCGGAACGGTACGCCGCAAACCGTTGCCCGCGGTTCACGTCCCCGCGACGGCCCGGGAATCGCTGCTGATCACTGCCGCCGGCGTGAGCGATCCGAGGTTGGCCCGTGCACTGCGGCAGATGGCGCGACGCGCGGCCGGTTGAGCCTCCGCCGCACCGACCCAAAACACCTGAGTCGAAATCTATTATCCCCGAAACACGGTGGCCGTTCCACGCGCGCTTCGCCGCGGAAGACCTTAGAACGGTGGCCGGATGGGCCTGCCGCGCCGGCGTCTAGCAGGCCGTTGAAAAACTGCTGCGAAACCCGCCTGCGGCGTTGCGCGCTGCTTGCTCCCTCGCCTATCTACTGGATATGTCTCGGTCGCTGCGCTACATGCGCCTTGCACGCGGGCTTCTCGCGACGTTTTCAACACCCTGCTAGAACTCAGCGATCCCGGCAGGACGCACGAAAGAGATGGGCACCTTGCCGACTTCCTCTTTCTCGAAGGTGACCTCCTCCCATGCATCCTCGGCGGCGAGCAGTTTGCGCAGCAGGATATTGTTGAGCTCGTGCCCGGACTTGTAGCCATAGAAGGCGCCGATCAGACTGCGGCCCAGCAAGTACAGGTCGCCGATGGCATCGAGGATCTTGTGTTTGACGAACTCGTCTTCGTAACGCAGGCCGTCCTCGTTGAGGATCCGATAGTCGTCCACCACCACGGCGTTGTCGAGGCTGCCGCCCAGGGCCAGGTTGTGATTGCGCAGCATCTCGATGTCTCGCATGAATCCGAAGGTGCGCGCCCGGCTCACCTCCTTGACGAACGAGGTGGTGGAAAAATCGATCTCCGCGCTCTGCGCGCGCGCGCGGAACACCGGATGATCGAAGTCGATGGTGAACCCCACCTTGAAGCCGTCGAAGGGCTCGAAACGCGCCCACTTGTCCCCATCCCGGGCGACGACCTCACGTTTGATCCGGATGAACCGTTTGGGTGCGTTCTGCTCGACGATGCCGGCCGACTGGATCAGGAACACGAACGGACCGGCGCTGCCGTCCATGATGGGAACCTCGGGCGCGCTCAGATCGACGACGGCATTGTCGATCCCCAACCCCGCGATGGCCGAGAGCAGATGCTCGACCGTTGAGACACTGGCCCCGTCCGAGGTGAGCGTGGTCGACAATCGCGTGTCGCCCACGTTTTCCGGGTGGGCGCGGATCTCCACCGGAGGCCTCAGGTCCACCCGCCGGAAGACGATGCCCGAGTCGGGCGGCGCGGGCCGTAGGGTCAAGTAGATCTTCTCCCCCGTATGCAGGCCCACGCCCGTGGCCCGTATCGCGTTTTTGAGCGTACGTTGTTTGATCATTCTTCTGTCCCTGCCCTGCCCACCGGCACGGCGGCCGCGATGACCCTCCAACCGGACACCGCCGAGCGCTTCCCCCAGTGTAGACGCCTCGGGTCAGCCGGT
>JALSSO010000016.1 GCA_026984215.1 Gammaproteobacteria bacterium
GCGGCCTGCGGCGGTACCTCCGGGCGGGACCTCTGGGACGGGGGGACATGCGGCTCCATACCCGCCGGTTCGGCGCCCACCGCCACGGCCATGGGCGGCTCCTCCTCCACTTCGACGATCCGCACCTCGGGTTTCTCGCGGACGGGTTGCGGGGCCTGGGTGGCCGCACCCAGCCCCGTGGCCACCAACGTCACGCGCAGCTCGTCGCTGAGCTCCATGTCGATGGCGGTTCCCACCACCACCGTGGCGTCCTCCGCCGCAAGTTCGCGGATCGCGCCTCCGACCTGATCGAACTCGCCGATGGACAGATTGGGCCCGGCGGTAATGTTGACCAGGATCCCCTTGGCCCCCGCGATGTTGACGTCCTCCAGCAGTGGGCTGGAAATGGCCGCCTCGGCCGCCTCCTTGGCGCGGTCTTTGCCTTTGGCCGAGCCGCTGCCCATCATGGCCATGCCCATCTCCGACATCACCGTGCGCACGTCGGCGAAGTCCACGTTGATCAGCCCCGGCCGGGTGATGAGTTCGGCGATCCCCTGCACCGCGCCCAGGAGCACGTCGTTGGCCGCCCCGAAGGCGTCCAACAGATTGGCGTCCTTGCCCATCACCTTCACCAGCTTTTCGTTGGGAATGGTGATCAGCGAGTCCACGTGCTTGGACAGCTCCTCGATCCCCGCCTTGGCGATCTGCATTCGCTTGGTGCCCTCGAAGGGAAAGGGCTTGGTGACCACCGCCACGGTGAGAATACCCATCTCCTTGGCCACCTCGGCCACCACCGGAGCCGCTCCGGTTCCCGTGCCGCCGCCCATGCCGGCGGTGATGAACAGCATGTCCGAACCGGTGATGACCTCCGCGATGCGGTCGCGGTCCTCCAACGCCGCCTCGCGACCCAGCACCGGATCGGCCCCGGCCCCAAGCCCCTTGGTGATGTTGGCACCGAGCTGCAGCACGGTCTTGGCGCTGCAACGCTTCAAGGCCTGCGCGTCGGTATTGGCGCAGATGAAATCCACCCCGTCGATGTGGGTCTCGAGCATGTGCTCCACGGCGTTGCCGCCACCTCCGCCCACGCCCATCACCTTGATCACGGCACTTTGATTGAACGAGTCGATCAACTCAAACATCGTCTTTCCTCCTGCACCCTCGTGCATCGATTCCGCCCGTCACCACAGTCCCTGCTCAGAACTGCCGCTGAAACCACCGCCGCATGCGCTCCCAGACATTGACCAGTCCCTGCTCGGAAACCGGCTCCAGGCGCAGGGCCCGGTTGCGCGTTCCGTACAACAACAGCCCCACCCCGGTGGCGTGGATGGGGTTGCGAACCACGTCCGCCAGACCCGTCACGTGCTGGGGCACCCCCAGCCGCACGGGCATGTCGAAGATCTCCTCGGCCAGTTCGACCACACCTTCCATCTTGGAGGCCCCGCCGGTGAGCACCACACCGGCGGCGGCCATCTCCTCGAAGCCACTGCCCCGCAGCTCGCCCTGCACCAGCTCCAGCAGCTCCCGGTAACGGGGCTCGACCACGCTGGCCAGCACTTCGCGCGAAAGCCTGCGGGGCGGCCGGTCGCCAATGCTCGGCACCTCGATGGTCTCCTCGGGTCGCGTGAGCTGGCGCAGGGCGCAGGCATAGCGCACCTTGATGTCCTCGGCGTGCTGGGTGGGGGTGCGCAGGGCCACGGCGATGTCGTTGGTCACCTGGTCGCCGGCGATGGCGATGACCTTGGTATGGCGGATCGCCCCGTCGGCGAACACCGCGATGTCCGTGGTCCCGCCGCCCATGTCCACCAGGCACACCCCAAGCTCGCGCTCGTCGTCGGTGAGCACCGCATGGCTGGAGGCGAGCGGCTCCAGCACCACATCGTCCACCTCCAGTCCACAGCGCCGGATGCACTTGGTGAGGTTCTGCACGGCGCTCACCGCACCCGTGATCAGATGCACCCGCGCCTCCAGGCGCACGCCGGCCATCCCCACGGGCTCGCGGATGCCCTCCTCGCCGTCGATGATGAATTCCTGATTGAGCACGTGGAGGATCTTCTGGTCGGCGGGTATGGCCACCGCCTGGGCGGCGTCCATGACGCGTTCCACATCGCCCGTGCTCACCTCGCGGTCCTTGATGGCCACGATACCGTGCGAGTTCATGCTGCGGATGTGGTTGCCGGCGATGCCCGCGTAGACAGCGTGGATCTGGCAGTCGGCCATCATCTCGGCCTCCTCCACCGCACGCTGGATGGACGCCACGGTGGACTCGATGTCGATGACCACACCCCGCTTCAGCCCGCGGGAGGGGTGGCTGCCGATGCCGACCACTTCCACGCCGCCGTCGTCGCCCACCTCGCCCACCAGGGCCACGATCTTGGAGGTCCCGATGTCCAGCCCGACGATCAGCCCCTTGTCCGATTTGCGGGTCATGCGTCCCTCGTCCTCCGTTGGTGTGGGCCGGGAACCCCGCCTGCCGGCGCCTCTCCGCCCGTGGGTGCGGGCTTCCAGCGCACCGCCAAGCCGTTGGTGTAACGCAGGTCCAGCCGCTCGATGCGCGCGGCCTGCGCGGCCAGCGCCCGGGGCCAGGCCCGCAGCAACCGCTCCAGGCGCGGCTCGAAGTCGTCTCTGCCGAACACGATCTCGGTCCGCCCCGCCAGCCAGGCCCTCCAGGAGCGCCGCTCGTCCAGGTACAAGGCCACGGGCCGCAGATCCACCGTGGCCAGGCGGGCGACCAACCGGTGCCAAGCGGCCAGCACGCGCATCGAATGCCCCTCGGGGCCGTAGAGCACGGGCAACCCGCGGGTCACCTCGTCCCCGATGCGTTCGGGCCGGAACACTTGCCCGCGCCGGTTGAGCAGGGCGTCCGCGCCCCAGCGCGCCACGGCCACCTCTTCCTCGACGCGCACGCGCAGGGCCAGCGGCCACTCCCGCCGGACCCGGGCGCGCGCCACCCAGGGCAATGCCGTCACCGCATCCTCCATCCGTTCCAGATCCACGGTGAAGAAGTTCCCCCGCAACCCCTCGAGCACGGCCGCGCGCAGACGCTCCGGATCCACGTGGCGCAGCTCGCCCTCCACCTGCACCGTGCGCACGGGCAGCACGGCCGGATTCCGCAGGGCGTGGACACCCACTACCACGGCCGCCACGAAGGCGAGCGCCACCCCCAGTTCCAGGGCGTCGCGCAGTCCGATGCGCACCCCCCCGCCCCGGGGTTTGTCGGGTGGGCGGCGAGTGGCCGACGGCTGCGGTTTCCTGCGGCGCCCGATCACCATTTCTCCAGCCCCGCGGTATCCAGGATGCGCAACACCAGGTCCCCGATGTCGATGCCGGCGGCCCGCGCGGCCTTGGGCACCAAGCTGTGGTCGGTCATGCCCGGCACCGTATTCACCTCGATGAGCCAGGGCCGACCCGCCGCATCCATCATCAGATCCACGCGCCCCCAGCCGCTGGCACCGGTCAGCGTGAAGGCGCGCAGGGCGAGCGCCTGGACGTCCCGTTCCACCCCACCCTCCAGACCGCAAGGAATGCGGTAGCGGGTGTCCTCGGCGTGATACTTGGCCTCGTAGTCGTAGAACGCGCGGTCGGTCTCCACCGCGATGAGGGGCAGCACGCGGTCGGCGAGCACGGCCGCCGTGTACTCGGTGCCGGCGATCCATTGCTCGGCGAACACGGGCCCGCCGCTGGCCGAGGCAGCGGCCACGGCGGTACGGAACGAATCGGCATCCTCGGCGCGGCTCATTCCGATACTGGAACCCTCCAGGGCGGGTTTGACCATCACGGGCCAGCCGAGGCGCGCGGCCACCTCCGCCGGATCCGTCCGCGGCCCCACCTCCAGAAACGCGGGCGTGGGCAGGTCCGCCGCCTGCCACAGGCGCTTGGTGGTGAGTTTGTTCATACAGATGGCCGAGGCCGCCACGCCGCTACCCGTATAGGGGATCTGCAGGATCTCCAGCAGTCCCTGCACACAGCCGTCCTCGCCGCCCCGCCCGTGGAGCACGACGAAGGCCCGGTCGAACCCGCCCCCCGCCAGCACGCCCGGCAGATCGCGGCCGGCGTCCACGGCCGCCGCATCGACCCCCGCGTCGCGCAGCGCGGCGAGCACCGTGCGTCCGCTGGCCAGGGACACCTCCCGCTCGGCGGACCAGCCGCCCATGAGCACCGCCACCCGGCCGTAGTCCCCCGCGTTCATGCCGTCTCCCCCAGAATCCTCACCTCGGGCTCCAGGCGCACGCCGAGGCGGTCTTCCACCGTGTGCTGTACGTGGCGGATCAGTGCCTCGATCTCGGCGGCCCGCGCCCCCCCCGTGTTGAGAATGAAATTGGCGTGCTTTTCCGACACGCAGGCCGCCCCGAGGCAGAAACCCTTGAGGCCGGCGGCCTCGATGAGCCGTCCGGCGTGATCGCCCGGCGGATTGCGGAACACCGATCCACAACTCGCCCCCGTGGGTTGGGTGGCCCCACGTCGGGCCAGAAGCTCGCGGATGCGGGCATGCTCCGCTGCGGCCTCCCCCGGGCGCAGCCGTAGCACCGCACCCGTGAAGGCCTCCCCGGGGCGCAGTCCCCGCACCCGGCGGTAGCCCACTTCGAAGGCCGCGGGTGCCCGCCATGCCAGACGCCCCTGGCCGTCCAGCACCTGGACGGACTCCACCAAATCCCAGACCTCGGCGCCGAAACAACCCGCGTTCATGGCCAAGGCCCCGCCCAGGGTCCCCGGGATGCCCGCCAGGAAGGACGCCCCGGAAAGCCCCGCGCGCGCGCAGGTCCGGGCCACCCGGGCGCAGGGGGCCCCCGCCCCCACGCGCACCCGCCCCCCCCCGATCGTCTGGATCCCGCCCAGCGTCCCGTGCAGGAGGATCACCGTGCCCCGCACCCCACCGTCACGCACCAACACGTTGCTGCCCAGTCCCAGCCAGGTATAGGGCCGGGGCCCCATGCCGGCGGCCACGAAGCGGCACAGATCCTCCAGATCGGCCGGTCGGAACAGGCATTCGGCCGGCCCGCCGACGCGCCAGCTGGTCAGGCCCGCCAGCGGGGCCCCGAAGCGCAGCTCGCCGCGCACCGGGACGTGCCGCTCGACGGCCATCATCGCGCACCCCCCGGCCCCGCCAAGCCGTGGGCGAGCTCCGCCGCCACGCGTCCGATGCTGCCCGCGCCCAGCGTGAGCAGCACGTCGCCGTCGGCCAACAGATCGCCCAGCGCCCCCGGCAGGGCCTCCACGTCCTCCACGAACACCGGCTCCAGCTTGCCGCGCGCCCGCAGCGCCCGGGCCAGAGACCGGCCATCGGCGCCGGGAATCGGCGGCTCACCGGCCGGATAGACCTCCGTGAGCACCACCGTATCGGCCGCGTTCAGCACCTGGGCAAAGTCGTCCAGCAGATCCCGGGTACGGGTGTAGCGGTGCGGCTGGAAGGCCACCAGCAACCGCCGCCCGGGCCAGGCCGCGCGGGCCGCCTGTAGCGTGGCGGCGATCTCCGTGGGATGGTGCGCGTAGTCGTCGACGAAGCGCGCCGTTCCGCCAGGCACCGCGATCTCGCCATAGTCCTGGAAGCGGCGCCCGATCCCCTGAAACCCCGCCAAGGCCCGGGCGGCCGCCTCGTGCGTGACCCCCAGCTCGTGGGCCACCGCCAGGGCGCCCAGCGCGTTGAGCACGTTGTGGCGCCCGGGAAGGCTGAGTTCCAGCGGCCAGGGCTCCGCCTCGCCGGGCAGATGCACGCGGAACCGGGTGCGCGTGCCCGCCTGCGCGAGCGCTTCCCCGCGCACGTCCGCCTCCGGATGAAACCCATAGGTGAGGACCGGCCGGCCCACCCGCTCCAGCATCCCCCGCGTGCGCGCGTCGTCCAGGCACAACACCGCCAGCCCATAGAACGGGAGATGGTGCAGAAACTCCAGGAAAGTGGCTTCCAAGCGCCGGGGATCGCCCGCGTAGGTCTCCATGTGGTCGGCGTCCACATTGGTGACCACGGCGATCATCGGCTGCAGATAGAGAAAGGAGGCATCGCTCTCGTCGGCTTCGGCCACCAGATAACGGCCGGCGCCCAGGCGTGCGTGGCTGGCCGCGCTGTTGAGCCGCCCCCCCACCACGAACGTGGGATCCAGCCCCCCTTCCCCCAGCAGACTGGCGATCAGACTGGTGGTCGTGGTCTTGCCATGGGTTCCCGCCACCGCGATCCCGAAGCGGAAACGCATCAGCTCGGCCAGCATCTCGGCGCGGGGCACCACCGGCAGACGGCGTTGGCGCGCCGCGCGCAGTTCCGGATTGTCCTCGCCCACCGCGGAGCTGACCACGACCACGTCGGCATCCCGCACGTGTTCCGGCGCGTGGCCCAGCCACACGGCCACCCCCAGTTCGCGCAGGCGCCTTGTGACGGCATTTTCCACCAGGTCCGATCCCGAGACCCGGTAGCCCAGGTTCGCCATCACCTCGGCGATCCCCCCCATGCCCACACCACCGATACCGACGAAGTGGATGCGTTCGATACGTCGCATGGGCAGATGGGCGAGTTTCACGCTCATGCCACCACCTCCAGCAGCGCCCGACCCACGTGGGCGGTGGCCTTCGGACGCGCGCAGCGCCGGGCCGCCTCGGCCCGTGCCAGGCGCATGGCGGGATCCCGGGCATACGCCCGCAGCCGTTGCGCCAGGGCGTCGGCCGTCAGTTCCCGCTGCGGGAGGACCTCAGCGGCGCCCGCCTCGGCGAGATAGCGGGCGTTGGCCGTCTGATGATCGTCCACCGCATGCGGATACGGCACGAGGATGGCCCCCACACCCGCGGCGGCGAGTTCGGCCACCGTCAACGCCCCGGCCCGGCACACCACCAGGTCCGCCCACGCATAGGCCGCGGCCATGTCATCGATGAAGGCCCGCACGTCGGCTTGCACGCCAGCCTCGGCATAGGTACGGCGCGCCACCTCCAGGGTCTTCGCGCCCGCCTGGTGGATCACCCGAGGGCGCTCCCCAGCGGCCAGCTCCGCCAAGGCCCGGGGCACGGTCTCGTTCAAGGCCAGGGCCCCGAGGCTCCCGCCCACCACCAACAGGCGCCAGGGAGCGTCGTGCGCAGGCAGACGCTCGGTGGGCGGCGGCAGCTCGGCGATGTCCGCCCGCACCGGATTGCCCACCGGCTCGGCACGCGGATCGCCGAACACGCCCGGAAAGCCCTCCAGCAGCCGCCGCGCCAAGGGACGCAGCAGGCGGTTGGTCAGTCCGGCCACGGCGTTCTGTTCGTGCACCACCAGGGGAATCCGCCGCCCCCAGGCGGCCACCCCCCCGGGTCCCGCCACGAATCCCCCCATGCCCAGCACCGAACGGGGCCGACGCCGACCCAGAATGCGCCAGGCCTGAACGAGGGCACGCGCCAGGCGCAAGGGTGCCGCCACCCACGCCGCGGCGCCCTTGCCACGCAGCCCGGTCACCTCGAGCCACTCGATGTCGAAACCGGCCTCGGGCACTACGCGCGCCTCCAGCCCCGCCCGAGTGCCCATCCAGACCACCGGCACTCCGGCTTCGCGCAGCCAGCGCGCCACGGCCAGGGCTGGGTACACATGCCCTCCGGTCCCGCCGGCCAGGATCATGACGGGCCGCCCACTCACACCTCCACCTCCGCGCCCGACGGACCAGGCAGGGGGGCGTGCTCGCGCGCCTCCCGCCAGACGCCCTGGACCAACCCGAGGGCCACCAGGTTCACCACCAGGCTGCTGCCCCCGGCGCTCATCAACGGCAACGTGATCCCTTTGGTGGGCAGCACCCCCAGGTTGACGCCCATGTTGATGAAGGCCTGCAGGCCCAACCACAGACCCACACCGTAGGCGACCCACACCCCGAACCCCAGGCCGGCGCTCGCGGCGCGCTGCGCCACCAGGAAACAACGCCAGACCAGCACGCCGTACAGACCGATCATCCCCACCACCCCCAGCAGCCCGAGCTCCTCGGCCAGCACGGAGAACAGGAAATCGGTATGGGCCTCCGGCAGATACAAGAGCTTCTGCACACTCTCGCCCAGTCCCACCCCGGTCCAACCCCCGCTGCCGATGGCGATCAACGCCTGGGCCAGCTGGAAACCGGACCCGAAGGGGTCCTGCCAGGGATCCAGAAACGCCTGCAACCGTTGCAGTCGGTAGGGTTCGAGGATCACCGCCAAGGCGGCCAGACCCAGCCCGGCGGCCAGAAACAGCGCGAAGGGCAGCAACCGCGCCCCGGCCAGGAACAACACCCCCAGCGCCACCGCCATCAGTACGGCGGCCGAACCCAGGTCAGGCTCCATCAGGATCAGCCCCGCCAATACGGCACAGATCAGCAGCGGCTTGCTGAATCCCCACCACGCGCGCTGGACCTCGAGCCGGCGCCGCGCCAGATAGGCCGCCACGAACAGGATCGCGGCCAACCGCGCCAACTCCGAAGGCTGCACGGTGAACCCCAGTCGCAGCCAACGGCGGCTGCCGTTGACCTCGTGCCCGATCCCGGGCACCAGGACGAGGATCAGGAGCAGCGCCGCAAGGCCGGTCAGGAGGTAGGCCGAGCGCTCCCAGGCCCGCAGCGGCACGGCATAGGTCGCCGCCGCCAGCGCCGCCCCGATCAGCGCGAAGGCAAGCTGGCGCTTGAAAAAATACAAGGCGTCGCCGAGCTCCATCGCCTTGGGCACCGAGGCCGAGGCCACCATCACCAGCCCCAGACCGACCAACACCAACACGGCGAGCAGCAGGCCGGGCTCCACCCACCGCCCGAGGCCGATCCACAGCGTGGGCCGGGCACCCCGCGTGGCCTGGGCCGCCACGCCGCTCACGACAACACCCTCCGGACCGCCCGCGCGAAGGCCTCGCCCCGCTGAGCGAAGCCCTCGAACTGATCGAAGCTCGCGCAGGCGGGCGCCAGCACCACCGCATCCCCCGCACGCGCCAGGCGCCCCGCCTCGGCCACCGCGGCGGAAAGGTCCGCCACCCGCAACACGGGCACTACCCCCGCCAGCCCCGCCTCGATGGCGTCCGCATCCTCCCCGAACAGGACCGCGTGGCGCACGTGCCGCGCCGCCACGGGTGCCAACGCCTCGAAGCGCTGGCCCTTGCCCTGCCCACCGGCCAGCCAGATCACCGGGCGGCCAGCGGCCTCGAGGGCGGCGATCGCCGCGCCCACGTTGGTGGCCTTGGAGTCGTCGTACCAGACCACCCCATCCTGCTCGGCCACCCACTGCATCCGGTGCGCCAGGCCAGGGAACGCCGCCAGGGCCTCCACCACGTCTTCCGGCGCCACATCCACCCCCGCCAGCAGCGCGAGCGCGGCCAGGGCATTGGCATGGTTGTGTGCGCCGCGCAGGCGCAACCGGTCCACGGGCCACAGCCGCGCCTCGCCCCGGGCCAGCCAGAGACGCCCTGCGGACCGCGACAGACCGAAGTCCCCGCCACGGGGGGTGCCCAGCGTGAACCCCACTTCCGCCTCCGGGCCGGCCAAGGCCGCGGCCCTGGGATCGTCGCGGTTGACCACGCGCCAGCGCGCCCCTCGATAGATCCGCGCCTTGGCCGCGGCATACGCCTCGAGCCCGGCATAACGGTCCAGGTGATCCGGACTGACATTGAGCACCACGGCCGCGGCTGGACGCAGGCTCTCCACCGTCTCGAGCTGGAAGCTCGACAGCTCCAGCACATAGAGCGCGGGCTCCGCATCGCCGAGCAGATCCAGGGCCGGCGTGCCCAGGTTGCCCCCCGCCCGGACTTCCAACCCCGCCGCCTCGGCCAGGCGCGCGACGAGGGTGGTCACGGTGCTCTTGCCGTTGGATCCGGTCACGGCGAGCACCGGGGCCCGTGCGGTCCGGGCGAACAGTTCCACGTCCCCGATCACCTCGCGCCCGGCCTCGGCCGCGGCCCGGATGGCCGGTGTGGCGAGCGGCACGCCGGGGCTGACCACGAGCCGGCGCGCGCGCCGCAACAGCCCCGCATCCAGTGCCCCCGTGAACACGGGAACCTGCGGGTGTGCCGCGCGCAGTGCGGGCAAGCCCGGCGGCGCCTGGCGGGTGTCGAACACCACCACGGGGCGGCCACGCCCGCGCAGGTGGCGCACCACGGAAAGCCCGGTCGCGCCCAGCCCGATCACGGCGTCGAACCGCTCCGGCAGGGCTCGGCTGGGGAGATCGCTCGCCATGACCGCGTTCATCGCACCTTCAGGGTCGCCAGACCCACCAGGACCAGGATCACGGTGATGATCCAGAACCGGACGATGACCCGGGGTTCCGGCCAACCACGCAGTTCGAAATGGTGATGGATGGGCGCCATGCGGAAGATGCGGCGGCCGGTGAGCTTGTAGGAGGCCACCTGGAGAATCACCGACACGGTCTCGAGCACGAACACCCCCCCCATGACGAGCAGGACGATCTCCTGGCGCACGAGCACGGCGAGCAGCCCCAGGGCGGCACCCAGGGCCAGGGCCCCCACGTCACCCATGAACACCTGCGCGGGATAGGCATTGAACCAGAGAAACCCCAGCCCCGCGCCCACCAGCGCTCCGCAGAACACGGCCAGCTCCCCCACGCCGGCGATGTAGGGGATCTGCAGGTAGTCGGCGAACACGGCATGGCCGCTGGCGTAGGCGAAGATCCCCAAGGCCCCGGCCACCATCACGGTGGGCAGAATGGCGAGCCCGTCCAGCCCGTCGGTGAGATTGACCGCGTTGCTGAAGCCCACCACCCAGAACGCCGCCCAGGGAATGAACCACGGACCCAGCCCGACTGCCACCTCTTTGAACACCGGAACGATGAGCTGCGTCTCCACGGGCGAGCGGGCCGTAGCGTAGATGAACGCCGCCGCGGCCACGCCCGCCACCACCTGCCAGAAGAACTTGGCCCGCGCCGACAGCCCTTTGCTGTTGCCGTAGCGCAGTTTCTGGTAGTCGTCCACGGCGCCGATCAGGCCGAAGATCAAGGTCACGCCGAGCACCAGCCAGACCTGCCGGTTGGAGAGATCCGCCCACAACAGGGTGGCCACGGACACGGCCACCAGGATCAGCGCGCCGCCCATGGTGGGAGTGCCCGCCTTGGACAGGTGGGACTGCGGCCCATCGTCACGCACCTGTTGACCCACCTTGTACTGGGCGAGGCGCCGGATCATCCAGGGTCCGACCAGGAAGGCGATCACCAGCGCGGTGAGCACGCCCAGGATGGCCCGCAGGGTGATGTACTGGAAAACCTGGAAGGCGCTCTC
>JALSSO010000017.1 GCA_026984215.1 Gammaproteobacteria bacterium
CCCCCGGGTCCGTTCCATCCACACCCCTGCATGGCGGTCGTCGGCGTTGAACACCGCCGTGCCCTCCGGCCCCAAGCCGCCGAAGATCTCGCCCTTGGCGCGCGCCACCCCTTCCACCGTCCCGAAGCCCTCCAGATGGGCGGGGCCCGCATTGTTGACCAGCGCCACCTCCGGCCGGACCAGGCGCGCGAGGGCATCGATCTCGCCGGGATGATTGGCGCCCATCTCCACCACCGCGAAGCGGTGCTCCGGCCCGATCGACAACAAAGTCAGGGGCACACCGATGTGATTGTTCAGATTGCCCCGCGTGGCCCAGGTGGAGCCCACTCGACCGAGGATGGCGGCACACAGTTCCTTGACCGTCGTCTTGCCGTTGCTTCCGGTGAGCGCCACCACGCGCACGGACAGCCGGTCGCGCCAGGCCGCCGCCAACCGCCCCAGGGCCGCGAGGGTGTCGTCGACCCGCACCTGGGGCAGGTCCACCGGCGCCGGTTGCTCGACCAGCAGCGCCGCGGCGCCGGCATCGTGTGCCGCCCGCGCGAACGCATGTCCGTCGAAACGGGGGCCCCGCAGGGCCACGAAGACCGATCCGGGCACCAGGTCGCGCGTGTCCGTGGACACGCCCTGGATGTCCACGTCCGGGCCATGCAGCCGCCCCCCGACCCACTCGGCCACCTGGCTCGCCGCCGCCCGGATCAAGGCGCGCCCCCCAGGCCCAGGAGACCGGCCACCGTGTCGCGGTCGCTGAAACGCACCCCATGGTCGCCGAACTCCTGCGTGGTCTCGTGCCCCTTGCCGGCCACCAGCACCGCATCCCCTGGCCCCGCCGCCTCCAGGGCCGTGGCGATGGCCTGCTCGCGATCATGAATCACCTGGATCCCGCCGGGCTTCGCCGCGCCGGCCAGGATCTCGCGGACGATCCGCTCCGGATCCTCGCCGCGCGGGTTGTCGTCGGTGACGATCACCGCGTCGGCCAGGCGTTCGGCCGCCGCTCCCATGAGCGGGCGCTTGCCTCGGTCGCGCTCCCCGCCGCAGCCGAACACGCACACGATCCGGCCGCGCACGTGTGCCCGCAGGGCCTTCAGCGCCTGGGCCAACGCCGCCGGTGTGTGGGCATAGTCCACCACCACCAAGGGGCGGCCCGGGGCCTCGAACGGTTCCATCCGGCCCGGCACCGCCCGCAGCGCCGTGAGCCGCCGCAGCGCTTCACCGGCGTCCATCCCCAACGCCAGGAGTACCGCGAACACCAGCGCCGCATTGGTCGCATTGAACCGCCCCAGCAGCGGCAACCGGACGTCGTGGAGCGACCCGGCCCAACGCAGCCGCAGTTGCAGCCCCCGGCGCACGGCGGCCGCCTCGATATGCACCCGGGGAAGATCCGCCATGGGGACCTCCCCGAAGCCCACGCCGATGACCGGCAACCGGCGGGCCAGCGGCAAGGCCCAGGCCCGCCCCTGGGCGTCGTCCAGGTTGAGCACGGCGTGCCGAAGTCCCGGCATGGCGAACAAGCGCGCCTTGGTCGCGGCGTAACGCGCCACGTCGCCGTGATAGTCCAAGTGATCCCGGGTGACGTTGGTGAGCACCGCCACATCGAAGTCCACGCCCGCCACCCGACCCTGGTCCAGCGCGTGGGAGGACACTTCCATGGCCACCCCGCGTGCCCCGCGGGCGACAAACCCGGCCAGGCGGGCCTGCAGGTCGAGGGCGTCCGGGGTGGTATGCCCGGTGGGCCGCACGGCCCCCGGAAACCCCGCGCCCAAGGTGCCGACGACCCCGAACGGCGCCGTCTGCGCGTGCAGCGCCTGGGCGAGGAATGTGCTCACGGAACTCTTCCCATCGGTGCCCGTGACGCCGATCACGGTCAGGTGGCGGCTCGGCTCGCCATGGAAGCGTGAGGCCAGCGGCCCCACGACGCGCTGCAACCCCGGCACCGCGACCGACACCCCGCCTTCGGGCACGGTTCCGGTCCAGCCACGGGGCTCCCAGAGCACTCCCACCGCCCCGCGCCGGCGGGCTTCCGGCCAGTGTTCCAGTCCGTGCCCGCGCGTGCCCCGCAAGGCCAGAAAGAGGTCGCCGGGGCGCACCCGGCGGCTGTCCAGCGCCAGGCCACCGATTTCCACCGCCGGCCACGCGCCCGGCAAGATCGGATGCAACAGCGCATTCAAAGGAAACCGTCCACTTCCTGACACGTCTCGGGCCATCATGCCGCACCCCCTCCGGCCCCACGGCGGGCCTCCAGGCGTTCCACCGCATCGGGTGCAATGTCGAGCAGGCGCAGCGCCCCGGCCATCACCTCGGCGAACACAGGCGCAGCCGCCACGCCGCCATAGTGCTTGCCGGGTTCCGGCTCGTCCACCGTCACCACGATCACCAAGGCCGGCCGGGTAGCCGGCGCCATCCCCGCAAACAGGGCGAGATAACGCTTCTTGGCGTACCCGCCGGCCTGCGACTTGTGCACGGTGCCGGTCTTGCCGGCCACGCGATAGCCGGGCACGGCCGCCCGGCGCGCCGTACCCTCATCGCTCACGACGCCCTCGAGCATGTGACGCACCCGGCGGGCCACGCGGGCCGGCAAAACCCGCTGGGACTCGGGCGGTGCATCGCGGCGCAGAAACGTGACCGAAACCGACTCGCCGTCGGCGGCCAGCGCCGCATAGGCGCGGGCGAGCTGCAGCGTGGTCACCGACAGGCCGTAGCCATAGGCCATGGTGGCCTGTTCCACCTGCCGCCAGTCCTGGAAGTCGCGCAGCACGCCCACCGCCTCGCCTGGAAAGCCACTGCCGGTGCCCGCGCCGAAACCGACCTCGTGAAACACGCTCCACAGCCGCTCGGCCGGCATCCCCAGCGCCAGCTTGGCTGCGCCGATGTTGCTGGACTTGACCAGGATGCGCTCGAGGCTCACGCGCCCGTAGTCGTGCAGGTCACGAATGGTGTAGTGCGCAATCCGCCACCAGCCCGGCGAGGTCTCCACCGTATAGTCCGGAGCGTAACGGCCGCTGGCCAGCGCGGCCGCCACCGTGAAGGGCTTGACGGTGGAACCCGGTTCGAACACGTCGGTCACCGCCCGATTGCGCGTGCGACCGGGCTTGCGGTCGGCGGGGTTGTTGGGATTGAACGAGGGCTGGTTCACCATGGCCAGCACCTCGCCGGAACGCGGGTCCAGGACCACCAAGCTGCCGCCCCGGGCACCGACGCGCCGCACGCCGCGTTTGAGGGCCCGATAAGCCAGGTACTGGATGCGCTGGTCGATGCTGAGCACCAGTTCGCGACCCGGCTCGGGAGCTCGAATCCGGGCCACGTCGGCCACCACGCGCCCGCGTCGGTCCCGCAGCACGCGTTTTGCGCCCGGCTGTCCGCGCAACCAGTCGTCGTAGGCGAGCTCCAGACCCTCCTGACCCCGATCGTCGATGTCCGTGAATCCGAGCACGTGTGCGGCGACTTCCGCGCTGGGGTAGTAACGACGGTATTCGCGCTGCAGCTCCACACCGGCCACGCCCAATGCCTTGATCCGTGCCGCGCGCTCCGGAGGGAGATGGCGCGCCACGTACACGAAGCGGCGGTCGGGACGGCCCGCCAGGAACCGGTACAAGGCCTCCGGATCCCTGCCCAACCCCCGAGCGAGTTCCACGATCTGCGCCTTCGGCGCCGGCCGTCCGTCTTTCCCGCCCGAGGCGAACAGGGCCTTGGCGTCCACCCAGACCGAGTCCACCGGCGTGCTCACGGCCAGCGGCTCCCCCGAACGGTCGAGAATCGGGCCCCGGTGAGCCTGCAGGCGGACGGTGCGCAGATGACGCGCATCGCCTTCGGAAAGCAGGAAGTCGCGATTCCAGGCCTGCAGGTAGAAGGCCCGGGCGCACAGCCCGGCGATCACCACGAGGATCAAGCCGAGCAGTAGCCTGCGCCGCCACGCCACCGCATCAAGCCCCGGCATGCTCACGGCAGCACCACCTGCATTTCGCCGGGGCGGACCTGCCGCATTCCCAGTCGCTCCCGGGCCAAGCGTTCGACCTGTGCATATTCGGAGAGGCTGGCTTCCTCCAGACGCAGCCGGCTCCACTCGGCGTCCAGCTCGTCGGCCTTGGCCCGCAACCGCTCCAGCGCGCCGAACCGATCCCGGTTCTGTTGCTGGACCACCACCACACCCACGGCGCTGCCCAAGACCGCCGCGAAAAGCACCCCAGCGGACACCAGCTCCCCCCTCATGGGCAGCGCTCCGCCACCCGCATGCGCGCGCTTCGGGCCCGGGGGTTGCGCCGGCACTCGGCCTCCCCAGGCGTCACGAGTCCGCCCAGCAGGCGCAAGGGCCCCGGTTCCGGCCCACCGGCCACCGGGAGGCCGCGCGGCGCCCCTGTAATCCGGCGCGACCGCTCGCGAAAGAACCGTTTGACGATCCGGTCCTCCAGGGAATGAAAACTGATCACGACCAGCCGTCCACCGGGAGCCAGGACTTCGAGGGCCTGATCCAACGCACCGCGCAGTTCCTCGAGCTCCCGGTTGACCTGGATGCGGATGGCCTGAAAGGTGCGGGTGGCCGGATGACGCCGTCCTGCCCGGTAGCCCGCCGCCGCGGCCACGATCTGCGCGAGACGTCCCGTCGTGGTGATGGGCGCCTGCTCGCGGGCGCGCACGATGGCGCGGGCGATACGAGCGGCGCGGGGCTCTTCACCATAGTCGCGCAGCACGCGGGCGAGCGTCTCCGGCTCCACCTCCGCCAGCCATTGCGCCGCGGAGCGGCCCGAGGCCGGATCCATGCGCATGTCCAGGGGACCGTCCTGACGGAATCCGAAGCCCCGCCGCGGGTCGTCGAGCTGGGGTGAGGAGAGGCCGAGATCCATGAGGACGCCGTCCAGACGGCCGACAATCCCCCATCGACGAGCATGCTCCCCAATGCGGGAAAACGGGGCCTGCCCGAACACCAGCCGTGATTCCGCTTCGGATAACCGACGCGCCGCGGCGGCCGCCTCGGGGTCCCGGTCCAAGGCGTAGAGACGGCCCTCCGGACCCAAGCGCGCGAGGATCGCCCGAGCGTGCCCTCCACGCCCGAAGGTACAGTCCAGATAGCGGCCGCCGGGCCGCACGCGCAGGGCCTCCAGGGCCTCCGCGAGCAACACCGGCTCGTGCGACAGCGCACCCGGCTCCGCCATGGGCCACCCGGCTCCTTCCTCGGATTCAGATCGACAAGCTGGCCAAGGCCTCATTGAATTGCTCCGAGGCACTGCCTTCGTTCATCCAGCGTTCACGTTGCTCTGCCCAGGCCGCCTCGTCCCAAAGCTCGAACTTGTTGCCCTGCCCGATGAGCACGATCTGACGCCCCAGGCCGGCGACCTGGCGTAGGGGGCCGGGGATGAGCAGCCGCCCCTGTCCGTCCAACTCGCACTCGGTGGCGTGCCCGAGCAGCAGCCGCTGAATGGCGCGCACGGCCGGGTTCATGGACGGCAGCTTCATGAGCTCGTTCTCGATGATCTCCCAGTTGGGCAGGGGATAGATGAGCAGGCATCCGTCGCGGTCCAGCGTCACGATGAGCTTGCCGCCGCAGCACGCCGTGAGCTGGTCGCGATACCGGGCGGGCATCGCCATGCGCCCTTTGGCATCGAGACTGAGGTTGGCAACCCCTCGGAACAATGCGCCTCCCTTGGGTGGGGACCGGAACGCCCGTAATCGGTGGTGGCTCAGGGCCGGTCATCCACCGGGGGCGCGTTTTATTCCACTTTCTCCCACTTTCCCCCACCCGCAGGGCCTTTATAGGTAGGGAACCCCCTGATGTCAACCCGAACGGGGATGGAATCCGCTGGCAAGACAAGCGCTTACAGGCTTTTTTACACATGGGAGAAATCCAATTAGACAGGCCGTCTCAGGCCCTTGAGGGGGGGACTTCACAGACTACATTAAGTATTTTCCACAGTCGCCGCCGGGACGGGCGGCGTCTCCGGGAGGATGGACGGACGCGGAATCCAGTGCACCGGGAGCCGGCCTGTAAGCCGGGTTCTGTCGTGGACAGCCATTCATCTGGGACATGCGTCGCCGCATGCCTCGAGCGACCTACCCGGGAGCCGTGCGGGCCACACGATCGCTCCCCTATTTGGTCTTGCTCCGGGTGGGGTTTGCCGTGCCGCCCGTGTTGCCACGGGCGCGGTGCGCTCTTACCGCACCCTTTCACCCTTGCCTGTGCCGGCGGGACGCCGGCCATCGGCGGTCTGCTCTCTGTGGCACTTTCCGTCGGCTCGCACCGCCCAGGAGTTACCTGGCACCCTGCCCTGCGGAGCCCGGACTTTCCTCCTCCCACGGGGGGACCCCGGGGAAGCGGCTGCCCGGCCGACTCCCGATGCATTGCCAAGGATACCAGAAGTTCCGTGGGAAGCGATCATTTCCATCGCCATATCAGCAGCTTGGAGCGAGTGCTCACTCGTCTTCGGCCGACTTCCGCAGTGCCAGCGCGAGTTCGTACAGACGGTTGCGGGGCAGGCCGCTGAAATCGGAAACCAGCGCCGCCGCGCGCCGGGGCGGCAGCTCCTCCAGGGTGAGCCGGAGCAAGTCCCGGATGGGATCGGGAATCGTCCCCGCATCGGGTGCCGGCGCCGCCCCCACCAGCAACACGAATTCGCCGAGCCGCTGTTCCGGGTCCCCCCGGATGCGCGCCAACACCTCAGCGGCGCCGCCACGGAGCACGGTCTCGTGCCGTTTGGTGAGCTCGCGTGCCACCACCACGGGACGCCCTGCACCCAGCACCGCCACCAGATCTTCCAGGGCCTGCACGATGCGGTGCGCCGATTCATAGAAGACCAGCGTGGCCTGCGCGGACTTCAGCGCATGCAAGCGTTCTCGGCGGGCGGCCTGGCGGGCGGGGAGAAACCCCTCGAACCGGAACCGGTCGGCCGGCAGGCCCGAGACCGACAACGCCGCGATCGCCGCGCAAGGCCCCGGCACCGGGCTCACGCGAATGCCGGCCTCGGCCGCGGCGCGCACCAGCAAGTAGCCCGGGTCACGGATGAGCGGGGTACCCGCATCGGAAACCAAGGCCCCACATCCACCCCCACGCAGCCGCGCAAGCAGCTCGGGCACGCGGCGCGCCTCGTTGTGCGCGTGCAGACTGCTCAGGGGGGTGTGAATGCCAAAGTGGGCCAGGAGCTTGCGCGTGTGCCGGGTATCCTCCGCGGCGATCCAGTCGGCCTCGGCCAGGGTGCGCCGGGCACGCTCACTGAAATCGCCCAAGTTACCGATGGGCGTGGCCACCACATAGAGGATGCCCTGCCGGTTTGACACGTCGAGACCCGCTTCGGATACTCCGGGGCACCATTGTGCTGGAAGCTGCCCGTGAGAATCATCCTGCTAGCCGGCCTGGCGTCGATCCT
>JALSSO010000018.1 GCA_026984215.1 Gammaproteobacteria bacterium
CGGTAGTCCGCAATGGCTATCTCCCGGCGCGGGAGATTCTGACCGGTGTGGGTCCAGTGGCGGTGAAGGTGCCGAAGGTGCGCAGCCGGACGGGCGAGCCGGTGGTGTACCGCTCCTCGCTGGTGCCACCCTACGTGCGCAAGGCCCGGCGGGTTGAAGCGGCGCTGCCGTGGCTGTACCTGAAGGGCATTGCCACGGGGCAGATGCAGGAGGCATTGGAGTTGCTGGTCGGTCCCGAGGCGAAAGGCTTGTCGGCCTCGGTGGTCAGCCGTCTCAAGCGGGCATGGGAGGCGGAATACGCCCAGTGGTGCCGCCGGGACCTGAGCCGGGAGCGTTGGGTTTACTGGTGGGCAGACGGCATCTACAGCGGTCTGAGGGCCGAGCGCCAGCAGCTGTGCGCCCTGGTGGTCATTGGCGTGAACGAACGGGGCGAGAAGCACTTTCTGGCCATCGAAGATGGCGTGCGGGAATCGACCCAGAGCTGGCGGGAGGTCCTGCTGGACCTGAAGCGACGCGGCCTCACCGTACCACCGAAACTGGCGGTAGGTGACGGTGCCCTGGGGTTCTGGTCGGCGCTGGGCGAAGTGTACCCCGAGACCCGGCACCAGCGTTGCTGGGTGCACAAGACAGCCAACGTGCTGAACTACCTGCCCAAGGGCGTGCAGGTGAAGGCGAAGCAGGCGCTGCGGGAGATCTGGATGGCCGAAGACCGGGCATCGGCGCAGAAGGCCTTCGAGCAGTTTGTGCAGATATATCAGGCCAAGTACCCGAAGGCGGTCACTTGCCTTGAGAAGGATCGGGAAGCGTTGCTGGCCTTCTACGACTTCCCGGCTGAGCACTGGGTGCACATCCGGACGACGAACCCGATCGAATCGACCTTTGCCACGATTCGACACCGGACAGACCAGGCCAAGGGCTGCGTGAGTCGGAACACCATGCTGGCGATGATCTACAAGCTGGGGATGAGCGCCGAGAAACGCTGGCGCAAGCTCCGGGGATTCAATCACCTGGCCAAGGTCATCCACGGTGTGAAATTCAAAGACGGGATTGAGGTAAACAACGACGAAACCGAGAGCAACAGGCACGCCGCCTGATTACTGTGTACACCAGATTTGACTATAGCTCTTTCACGAATGGTGGGAAGCGCAACAGCCTTCCGACCGAAAGGAGGACAAGGTGGTCGGAATCGACCACTGAACCCGGAGCAACGCCAAACCTGCAAGAAGGAATTTACAGCAGAATTGGGACTTGACCCGATCAGCTCGGAGAGAACATCTCTGACGCAAAATAAAGAATAACTCCTTCTCGGAATATGATCACTCGGGACTCAACAGGTAGGCTACGTGCCCTGTTCGACGGTGATTGGGTAGGGCAGGGGCAGAGGTTTAAGTCCGGGTCCGTCGGGGTCGCCTAGCGTGAGTCCGCCGGCGGCGTGGTCTTCGATGCGCAGGCTGGCGAGCAGTTCAATACCGCCGGCCGTGCTGGGCGCCCAGCGCACGACCGTGCCGGCCGGGTCGGTGGGGCTGCGCTCGGGGCGGTAGACCGCCTGGCCGGGCTCGGCAGCGTCCGCGTTCGCGCGCAGGCGGAACATGCGCCGCTTGAGTTTGCCCAGGTATTTGGTGCGGGCGACGATTTCCTGGCCCGGAAAACAGCCCTTGCTGAAGCTGAGCCCGCCCACCAAATCCAGGTTCACCGTCTGCGGGACGAATTGCTCGCGGGTGGTGGTGTGGATCTCGGGCAGGCCAGCCTGAATCTCCTCCAGCTCCCAGGCCGTTCGGGGAGCCGGCGCGGCGCCGTGGCGGGCACAGGACTCGGCCAGGGCGTGGACCGTCTCCGCCGGCCCCCAGCATTCGAAGCGCGGTGCCCGGCCCGGTACGCGCAGCACCGCCACGCCTGCATGCCAGGCAACCCCATCGGCCGCTTCCGGAGCCGGGACGCCGGCCCCACGCAGCGCCTCGGCGCTCCTTTCTCCCCATACCGCCAGACCGGCCCAGGCCTCCTGCAGGGGTTCGATCCGCACCTGGGCACGCAACACGAACATGCGCAGCCGCTGCACGGTGGCGCCGGCCAACTCGGCCGGAAGGCGCAGGAACCAGCCATCGGCGTCGCGAAACAACCGGAAGACGGCCAGCAGCCGTCCCTTCGGATTGCACCAGCCACTGAGCTGGCTGCGCTCGGGGTTCAACGGCCGCACGTCGTTGATGAGCTGGGCCTGCAGGAAGTCGGCCGCATCGAGGCCGTGCACCCGCACGGCGATCTGATCGGGTAATGCGCAGTGCCGGGAAATCGCTCCGTCCGTCATGGCGTGTGCTCGTTGCGTGGTGGCTTGCGTGGTGGCTGCGTACATGCCCCGAAAGGGCGGCGGTGGGCATCTGCGGTCCCTCTTGTTTTCCGCCGCCTCGGGGCCTAATCTCCCGATCATTCTAATCGCTCGATCCGGGATTTCGTGAACGACCATTCCCCGCCCGAGGGTATGTCCGCGCAGTCACCGAGACGGGTGCTCTCGCCCCATTTGCAGGTCTACCGCCTGCCGCTCAACGCCTGGATCTCGCTTCTGCACCGTATCACGGGGCTGCTGTGGTGCCTGGGTCTGCTCGGCGCCACCGGGCTGCTCTGGGTCGTGGCGGCGGGGCAGGGCTGGCCGGCGGCGCAGGCGGCGCTGGGCTCGCCATGGGGGCGCGTGGCGTCGATCCTCGCCATCTATGCGCTCTGGTTCCATTGGGCCTCGGGGCTTCGTCACCTGCTGTTCGATTTCGGCTTCGGGTTCGCCGCGCCGGTGGTCCGGGTGGGGGCCTGGGCGGTCCCATGGGTGGCTCTGCTGGGAACGGGGTTGCTTTGGTCATGGATGGGGTGAACGGCGGAGAGGACGTCGGAGCGCGGCTTGCGCCCTCACGGGCGGCCGTGAGCCACTGGCTGGGCCAGCGGCTGAGCGCGGCGTTGCTATTGGTGCTGGTGCCGTGGTTGATGTTTTCCCTGGGCTCGGCGGGCGGCATGGAGCTGGATGACTTGCGCCAGTGGATCGGCCGGCCGTCGCATGCGCTGGGCCTTGCGTTATTTTTCCTCGCGGCCTGGTATCACGCGGCACTGGGGTTGGAGGTGGTGGTGCAGGACTACGTGCGGCCGGAATCGCTGTCCGCCGTGCTGGTGCTGGGCGTGCGCCTGGCGGCCGTCGTCGGAGCGGTGGCGGCGGTGGGCGCCGTGATCTGGATCGTCGCCGGGATGCAATGAAGATCGGCGGCTACGAGATCATCGATCACGCCTATGACGTGGTGGTGGTGGGCGCCGGCGGCGCGGGTCTGCGGGCCACCCTGGGGTTGGCCCAGGCGGGCCTGGCCACTGCCTGCCTCACCAAGGTGTTCCCCACGCGCAGCCATACGGTGGCCGCCCAGGGGGGGATCAGCGCGGCCCTGGGCAACATGGGGCCCGACGACTGGCGCTGGCACATGTACGACACCGTGAAGGGCTCGGACTGGCTGGGCGATCAAGACGCCATCGAGTTCCTGTGCCGGGAGGGACCCTCGGCGGTGATCGAGCTGGAGCATTACGGCGTGCCCTTTTCGCGCACCGAGGATGGGCGTATCTACCAGCGCGCCTTCGGTGGCATGACCACGGAATACGGCAAGGGCGTGGCCAAGCGGACCTGCGCGGCCGCCGATCACACCGGCCACTCCATCCTGCATACCTTGTACCAGCAGTCCCTCAAGCACCGGGCGCGGTTCTTCGTGGAATTTTTCGCCCTGGACCTGCTCATGGACGAAGAAGGCGTCTGCCGCGGGGTGCTGGCCTGGGAGCTGGCCACGGGGCGCTTGCATCGCTTTCGCGCGCACCGCACCATCCTGGCCACGGGCGGGTACGGTCGCACCTATTTCTCCTGCACCTCGGCGCACATCTGCACCGGTGACGGCAACGGCATGGCCCTGCGCGCCGGCCTGGGCCTGCAGGACATGGAATTCATCCAGTTCCATCCCACCGGGATCTATGGGGTGGGGATCCTCATCACCGAGGGAGCCCGCGGCGAGGGCGGCTATCTCACCAACGCCGAAGGCGAGCGTTTCATGGAACGCTACGCCCCGCACGCCAAGGATCTGGCCTCGCGCGACGTGGTCAGCCGCGCCATCACCATGGAGATCAACGCCGGCCGCGGCGTGGGTCCGGCCAAGGACCACGTCTGGCTGCATCTGGAGCATCTGGATTCGGCGCTCATCGCCGAGCGTCTGCCGGGTATCGCCGAGCTGTGCCGGGTGTTCGCCGATGTGGACGTCACCCGCGAGCCCGTCCCCGTCCTGCCCACCGTGCATTACAACATGGGGGGCGTGCCCACCAACTACCATGCCGAAGTGGTCTGTCCGCGGCCGGGCGATCCGGACGCGGTGGTGCCGGGGCTCATGGCCGTGGGCGAGGGGGCTTGTGTGTCGGTGCACGGGGCGAATCGGCTGGGCTCCAACTCCCTGCTCGACATCATCGTCTTCGGCCGCGAGGCCGCCCGGCGTTGCGCGCGCGACTTGCACCGGCGCATGCCGCACAAGCACTTGGCGCCCGAGGTCACCGAGGCCCTGGTGGAACGCTTCGACCGCATCCGCCATGCCGACGGGGACATTCCGGTTGCCGAGCTGCGCCTGAGGATGCAGCAGACCATGCAGCGCCATGCCGCGGTGTTTCGCAACGAGCCGCTCCTGCGCGAAGGCGCGGAGCGCATCGCCGGCCTGTACCGGGACTACGCGAATCTGCGCGTGACGGACCGTTCCCTGGTCTGGAACACGGATCTGGTCGAGGCGCTGGAGCTCGCCAACCTGCTGGGTCAGGCCTGGACGGCCATCGAATCGGCCCTGGCGCGTACCGAAAGCCGGGGTGCGCATGCGCGGGAGGACTATCCCCGGCGCGACGACACGCGCTGGCTGAAGCACAGCGTGGCCTTCATCGAGAACGATCGGGTGCGGCTCGACTACCGTCCCGTCCACCTGCGCCCGCTCACCGACGAAATCGATCCCATTCCGCCGCAGGAGCGCGTGTACTGATGGTGCAGTTCCGCTTGCCGCGTGAGGCACGACCCGTCACCGGGCGCGAGCACGCGGCGCCCGAGCGAGCCGCCCGGCCCCGGCGGTTCGTCGTCTATCGCTTCGATCCGGACACGGGCGGCCCGCCGCGGCTGGATACCTTCGTCCTGGATCTGGACGACTGTGGCCCCATGGTGCTGGACGCGCTGTTGAAGATCAAAAACGAGATGGACGCCACGCTGAGCTTTCGGCGTTCGTGTCGCGAGGGGATCTGCGGCTCCTGCGCCATGAACATCAACGGGCGCAACACCCTGGCCTGCACCCGGCGCATCGACGCGTATCCGGGCGAGATCCGTGTCCTTCCGCTGCCGCACCGTCCCGTGATTCGGGACCTGATCACCGATCTGTCCCAGTTCTACCGCCAGTATGCGGTGGTGGAACCCTGGTTGCAGGAGCGCACGCCCCCGCCCCCGGACCGGGAACGCCTGCAGCGTCCCGCCGACCGGGCGCGTTTGGTGGGGCTGGAAGAATGTATCCTCTGCGCCTGCTGCTCCACGAGCTGCCCCAGCTACTGGTGGAACGAGGCGCGGTTCCTGGGGCCGGCGGCCCTGCTGGCCGCCTATCGCTGGATCGAGGACAGCCGCGACGAGGCCACCGCCCAACGGCTCGACGCCCTGGACGACGCCTATCGCCTTTATCGCTGCCACACCATCATGAACTGCACCGAGGCCTGCCCCAAGGGGCTGGATCCCGCGCGGGCCATCGCCGGCGTCAAGCGTCTGCTCGCCCTGCGCAAACTGTAGATGGCCCATGGACTCGGTTCCGGGGTACGTTCGTTGGCGCTGCCGGCGGGGCAACCTGGAGCTGGACCGGCTGCTGGCCCGTTATCTGGACCACCGCTATGCCCACGCCCCCACGGCCGAACGGGCCGCCTTCAGGCGGCTGCTGGAGCGGCCGGATCCGGAGCTGCTGGCGCTTCTGACCGGGCGCACCGCCCCCCGTTGTGGAGACGAGGCGCTTGTCGCCGCCTGGTTTCTCGGCGCCGCTGCATCTTGAGCCGCGTCGTTCCTGGTGGCTTGCGGCTGCGCTGCTGGCCTTGCACGGGGCGGGCGCGATGGGATTGCTGGCCTTGCCTTGGCCCTGGCCCTGGCGGATCGTCGCCATCGGCGCGGTGCTCGGGCATGGCGTATGGAGCCTGCGGGGCCACGTCTTGCACCCGGCGGTGGAGGCGGCCGAATGGACGGCGGATGGTCGTTGGCGGGTGCGTCTGCGCGGGGCCGGGCGTTGGGAAGAGGCGCGGGTTGCACCGGATTCCTTCGTCACCCGCCACCTGTCCCTGCTGCGGTTCCACACCCATCGGGGGCGGTGGGTGGTGCTGCGCATTCTGCCCGATGCGGTGCCCGAGGAGGTACGCCGCCGCCTCGTGCTGCGCTGGCGGGCGGGGGTGGCCGCCGACCGATGAAGGACCGTGATGCCGGCACCGATTCCGGCAGGCTTCCTCGGGACCCGGCGGCCACCCGCGGGCGGCGGGCTTTTCGTATATCATTCTCGCGGTCACTGATCGCCGACAGGAGTCCATCCAGTAGTCCCATGCAGGTTCTCGCGCCGCCTCGCGCATTGGATGTTCCCAAGGTCCGCACCTTCATGGGACTCATGGAACTCTACGAGCAGAACTACATTCGCGTCCGGCGCCTGTGCGCCGCGGCGCCCGGCCTTCCGGTGGGGGCGCATCGGCTCTCGGAGCGCCCGGGGGCGCTCGATCTGCACTTGCGGGTGGTGGAACGCACGCGTTACACCGAAACCCTGCTGTTGACCTACTACCTGCAGGAAGACGCGGTGGGCTTCAGCCCGGTGCCCAACCTGTACGTGCGGGTGTTCAACGACGCGCGTCAGGCCGAGGTGTTGAGCCGCGTCTGTGCGCGCACGCGAATGCGGGTCACGCCGCGCAGCTTCGGGTTGGATTCGGAGCTGACCTGCAAGTGGCGCTTGAACCGCTTCCTGTACAAATGGCTGGGCTACTGCCTGCATCAAGGCCACCGTTTCGGCCCGTGATGAGGCCCGCCGACCCGAACCGAACGGCCCCCCGAGGCCTATCCGCGCAGCTCGGCCAGGAGGCGTTCCATCATGTGCTCGGCCTGATTGCCGTAGCCGCCGCCGAACAGGTTCAGGTGGTTGAGGATGTGGTAGAGGTTGTAGAAGGTCTTGCGCACGGCGTAGCCGGGGTCGAGCGGCCAGGCGCCGTGGTAGGCCGCGTAGAAGTCGGGACCGAAGCCGCCGAACAGCTCGGTCATGGCCAAGTCGGCCTCGCGGTCCCCGTAATAGACGGCCGGATCGAAGATCACCGGACGCCCTTGGTCATCGCTGCCCCAGTTGCCACCCCACAGGTCTCCGTGCAGCAGGGCGGGCTGTGGTCGGTAGTCGGTGAACAAGGCGGGGAAGCGTTCCAGTAGCTCCGCGCCCAGGCGCTGGAGACGGCCGCCGTGGCCCTTGCGGGCGGCCAGATCGAGCTGGAAGCCGAGGCGGTGGCGCCGCCAGAAATCCACCCAGTCGGCGGATTCGGTATTGATCTGTGGGGTGGAGCCGATGGTGTTGTCCCGGTGCCAGCCGAAGCGGGGGCGGGTGACCCGGTGTAGGGCGGCCAGCCCTTCGCCGAGGGCCGCCCCGGCCTTGCTCCCGCTACCGCCCATCGGGATGTACTCCATGACCAGAAAGGCGCGTCCTTCGGCCGTGCCCGCCGCTACGGGTTCGGGCACGTGGAGGGCCCCGGCGGCCGCCAGCTCGGCCAGGCCCTCGAACTCGGCCTGGAACATGTCGAGGCGGTCGGCGCGGTTGAGTTTGACGAAGTAACGCCGGCCGTCGTGGCCTTCCAACCGGGTCCCTTCGTTGATGCAGCCGCCGGCCACGCCGCTGCGCCCGGTGGGCTCGAAGGGAACGCCGGTGGCCTCGGTGATGGCCTCGGCGATGCGGTTCCAGAGATTCATCTTCCCCGCTGTTGGGCCTGCGGTTCCCCGCGTACATAGGGCAGGTAGCGCGCGCGCCAGAACTTCTCCCGCACGTAGGCGTCCAGGTCTTTGTCCGCGAGCTCCGGCTTGCCCGCTACGCCTTCGTCCATGGCCGCCCGGATCACGCGCGAGGCCACGCGCACCGACACCTCCTGCAGCTCGTCCACGGGTGGATAGATCCGGCCGTTTTCGAGATGCCGGGCGGCGGTATAGTCGGCCAAGGCGTGGGCGGCTTCCAGCACCATGTGATCGGTGATCCGGCTCGCGTCGGAGAGAATCGTCCCGAAACCCAGCCCCGGGAAAATGAACGCGTTGTTGCCCTGACCCACGTAGTGGATCTGCCCCTGGTACTCCACGTCCGGAAAGGGGCTGCCGGTGGCCACCACGGCCCGCCCCTCGGACCATTCGATCACGTCGGAGGGCAGGGCCTCGGCGCTGGAGGTGGGGTTGGACAGTGGAAAGACGATGGGGCGGGGCACGTTACGCCCGAGGGCCTCCACGATGGGCTGGTTGAAGGCGCCTGGATGACCGCTCAGGCCGAGCAGGACCCCGGCGCGCGTGTTCTCGATGACTTCCAGCACGTTGGGGATGTCGCCGCTGACGCGCCAGTCCGCGACGGCCTCGCGGGGCTGGGCATAGGGTTGCTTGTACCCGTCCATGGGGCGTCCCTCCACCAGCAGGCCCTTGGAGTCCAGCACAAACACACGTCGGCGGGCCTCCTCTGCGGACAGTCCGGCCTCCATGAGCCCCTGGGTGATGGCCCAGGCTACGCCGATCCCCCCGGCTCCCGCGCCATAGATGACGATGCGCTGCGTCTCCAAGGGTTCGTGGATCCTGCGGCAGGCCGAGATCAGCCCCGCCAGGGCCACGGCGCCGGTGCCCTGGATGTCGTCGTTGAACGAAGGCAGCCGGTCGCGGTAGCGCTCGAGCACCGCGAAGGCCACGTCCTTGGCCAGATCCTCCCATTGAATGACGGCCTTGGGCCAGCGGCTGTGAACGGCCTCCACGAACCGGTCCACGAAGGAAAAATAGGCCTCGCCGCGTAGACGGCGCTGGCGCACCCCCAGGTAGTGGGGGTCGTTGATGAGGTCCAGCCGATCGGTGCCCACGTCCAGTTTCACGGGCATGGTGTGGTACGGGCTCACGCCGCCGCCCACGGTGTAGAGGGCGAGCTTGCCGATGGCGATGGCCAGTCCCCCGTAGCCCTGATCGCCCAGGCCCAGGATGGCCGAAGAATCCGTGGCCACGATCATGCGCACGTCGTTCCAGGGATAGTTCTCGGCCACCGTCGCGGCCCGGTCGATGTTGATGGGCGACAGTGAGAGCCCCCGGGGGTGCTGATAGATGTAGCTGAATTCCTGCACGGCCTCGCCCACCGTGGGTGTGTAGACGATGGGCAGCATTTCCTCCAGGTGCCGTTCCAGGAGGGCGTAGAACAGGATTTCGCTGCGTTCCTGGAGGGCGCGCAGATACTGGTACTTGGCCAACGGCGTCGGTTCCCGCAGGAAGCCCCGATAGACGCGCTCGACCTGCTGCTCCAGTGTGTTGATCTGGGGCGGCAGAAGACCGTCCAGATGCAGGGCGATGCGTTCCTCCTGGGTGAAGGCCGTGCCCTTGTTGGCCAGCACCAGCCGGATCAGGGCGATGCCGTCCAGATAGACCTCCATGAACGGCCGGCCCTGGGCGTCCTTGCGAATGTCGAAATAGCGGCTGATGGGAGACATGGAGGTGCGTATTTCCGGATGGGCGGGAAAGTATAGCGGGGAACGTCACTCCAGGATCGCCAGCAGGGCCGGGTGGCGCAGCCGCATCTGCAGATCCGTCTTGCGTCCAGGCCACACGAGTCCCCGGACCTCGATCCGCCGCCCCTTCAGCCCGTCCAGATCCAGCCCCTCGAACCACGGAAGGTCCTCGCGCGCCACGCGTGCGGCGAAGCGCCGTCCGAAATCGAGCCAGACCGACTTGCGACCGTGGCCCACGTGGGTGACGCGCCCGCGCACCACGTGAAAGCCCCCCGCGCGCTGGCCGAGTTCCGAGACCGTCACCGGCTGGAAGCGCGGCAGCCGCCATACCCCCTTGCGCGCGCGTCGGGCCCGTCGTTCAGCCGCCGCATAGCGATCCACATGGCGGACGTTGGGCGGAATGACCACCAGCGAGGCGAGCCCCCGGTTGAGCAGAGCCTCGGTCAGGTTGGTCCCGTCTGGCGTATACAAATGGGCCAGGGTACGACCATGGGGGTCCTTGCGTTGGCGATCGTATTCCAGCCGCACGCGAAAACGGTGGGGCGTGAGCAGGGCCTTCAACGCGTCCCGGGCCTCGGTGGCCAGCGGCTCGCCCGGCCGGCCGTCGTGGGGCAGTTCCGGAGTGTCCAGGCCGATCAGGCGTACGCGGCGGCCATCGGTGAGGAGCACGGTGTCGCCGTCGATGACCCGTTGCACCCGGGCGTCCAGGGCACCGCGCGCCTGACAACCGCCCGCCAGCAGGGCGAGCAAGGCCAGGGAAACGAAAAAGGCGCCCCAGAAACGGGGCGCCCCTTCGTGGCGTCTGGTACGCACTGCCAAGGCCGGTGTCGCTACTTCATGCCGTAGCGGCGGCGGAACTTGTCCACCTGGCCCGCCGTGTCCACGATCTTCTGCTTGCCGGTGAAGAACGGATGGCACTTGGCGCACACATCGATGTGTAGCGAGTCGCCCTCGTAGGTCGAGTTCACATCGAACTCGTTGCCGCAAGCGCAGACCACGTGGACCGAGTGATAGTCGGGATGGATTCCGGGTTTCATCGCCGTGAGCGTCCTGTCGGTTCGGGTGGAGAGCCTGGGTGGAAGGCGCGCGATTGTACTCGCCGCGCCTGGGGCATGCAACCCGCGCGCCCGGCTCGGCGATCAGTCCCCGCAGACCTGCACCGCCACGCTGCGGTCCCGGGGGCCGTCCAGCTCGACCAGGAGCACGGACTGCCAGCGGCCCAGGTCCAGGTGACCCTCGTGGACGGGTAGGGCCTCGGAATTCCCCAGCATCATGGCGATGAGGTGGGCATGGGCGTTCTCGGGTTCGTCCGGGGGGCAGTCGCGCAGATGGATGTCGTTGTGCAGATAGCGGGCCCGCGGCGGGACCAGGCGTAGAAAGAAGTCCCGAATGTCCAGCAACAGACGATGCTCGTTTTCGTTGACCGTCAGCGCGAGGGTCGTGTGGCGCGAGCTGACCACCACGAAGCCCTCGCCGATGCCGGCGCGCTGCACGCAGGCCCGGACTTGCGGGGTGATGTCGTGGATGCTGAGCCCTCGACCGGTCTGGATCTGGATCCGCGTGTAGCAGCAACCCATCGGTCAATCCCCGAGTTTCATGAGCAGGGAGTCCACGCTGGCTTGACGCAACCGCCGCTGGGCCCGCTCGGCCTGGGCGAAGCTGGAGAAGGGCCCCACGCGTACCCGGTGGTACACCGAATCCCCCACCTTCACCTTCTGGATGCTCGCTTGCAGCCCCATCAGGGCCAGCCGGGCCTTGACGGCGTCGGCCTCGCTATAGCGGCGGAAGGAGCCGGCCTGGAGGAGGTAGCGACCCGAGGCCCGCTTGGTTTCGGACACCTCGGCCTTGCGTGGGGCGGGCCGACCGGATTCCCGCGGCGTCTCGTGGGGCGCGTGCGCCGGGGGCTCCTCTGGCGGGACCTCCACCTCCATGTTGGGCAACAAGGTGTAGAAGTCGAAACGGGACTCGGGTGCGGGTTGTGGGCGGGGTGTCTGTCCACGCGCCGTCTCGTGGTGTGCCGTGGCCGCGGGCGTGCAGTCCGCCCCGCCGCCCGGCCGGTAGCCTCCAGCCATGTAGACGCCGAAGGCGGCGATGAGGCCCACGCCGAACCCGGACAGGAAGATCACCCAGCCGGGGCGCCCCCCCCGGGTGGACCTGCGGCCGCGCTTGTAGTCCCGGGCCATGGCCTACATCCGCTCCGGGGCCGAAACGCCCAGCAGTTCGAGGCCGTTGCGGATCACTTGCTGCACCGCCAACACCAGGCTCAGGCGGGCGTTGCGCAGCGCCGAGTCCTCCACCAGGAAGGGCACGGCGTTGTAATAGGTGTGGAATGCATGGGCCAGTTCGCGCAGGTAGTGCGCCAGCATGTGGGGCTCATGGCCCAGGGCGGCGTGCTCGACGATCTCGGGATAGCGGGCCAGGGCCGCGGCGAGATCCTCCTCGCGGGTGTCGGTCAGCCTCGCCAGCTCCGCGGCCTGCGGTTCGAAGCGCCAGCCCCGCTCGGCAAGCTGTCGCAAGACGCTTGCCACGCGGGCATGGGCGTACTGGATGTAATAGACGGGATTGTCGGCGCTGCGTGACTTGGCCAAGTCCAGGTCGAAGTCCAGGTGCTGCTCGGCCTTGCGCATGACATAGAAGAACCGCGCGGCGTCCCGGCCCACCTCCTTGCGTAACTGCCGCAGCGTGACGAATTCGCCGCTGCGGGTGGACATCTGCACCTTCTGGCCGCCGCGCCACAGCACGGCGAACTGCACCAGCAGTATGTCCAGCCGTGCGGGATCGTCACCCAACGCCGCCAGGGCCGCCTTGACCCGCGGAACGTAGCCGTGATGATCGGCGCCCCACACATCGACCAGGCGGTCGTAACCGCGCTCGATCTTGTCCATGTGGTAGGCGATGTCCGAGGCGAAATAGGTGAACTGGCCATTGTCGCGGACCACCACGCGGTCTTTCTCGTCGCCGAACTCCGAGGAGCGGAACCACAGGGCGCCGTTCTTTTCGTAGATGTGCCCGGCCTTGCGCAGGCGTTCCACCGCCTGCATCACCAGCCCGCGTTCGACCAGGCTGCGCTCGGAGTACCACTGGTCGTAGACGACGCCGAATTTCTCCAGGTCGTCGCGGATGTCGTCCAGGATGGTGGCCAGCGCCAGATCGAAGACGTAGCGGTAGCGGATGTCGCCGAGCAGCGCCTTGGCCCGGCCGATGAGGGCGTCGATGTGCGCCTCCCTGTCGCCGGCGGGTGCGTCGGGCGGCACCCCTTCGTAGACCTGCTCCACGGGGGCGGCGTAGTCCTCCCCGTGCTCGCGGTGCAGGGTGGCGGCGATGTCCCAGACATAGTCGCCCTGGTAGCCGTTGGAGGGAAAAGCCAAGTCCTGGCCGGTCAGTTCCAGGTAGCGCAGCCAGACCGAGGTGGCCAGGATGTCCATCTGGCGGCCGGCGTCGTTGACGTAGTACTCGCGGTGGACCCGGTAACCCACGGCTTCCAGCAGGTTGGCCACGGTGGCCCCATAGGCCGCGCCGCGGCCATGGCCGACGTGCAGCGGGCCGGTGGGGTTGGCCGAGACGAATTCCACCTGGACCGGGCGACCCGCGCCGCGATCGCTGCGTCCGTAACGCGCGCCCGCCTCCAGCACCTGGCGGATAACCGCGTGATGGGCCCCTTCGGTGAGGAAGAAATTGATGAAACCCGGGCCGGCGACCTCCACGCGCCGCACCGCCGGGTGGGCGGGCAGGGCGGCGACGATGCGTTCGGCCAACTCGCGTGGGGGCATGCCGGCCGCCTTGGCGAGCGCGAGCGCCACGTTGGTGGCGTAATCGCCATGGGACTTGTCCCGCGTGTGGGTGAGGCGGACCTGCCGCACGGCCCCGGCCGGGACGAGTCCATCGGACCGCAGGCGTTCCAACGCCTGGGCAAGCAAGGATTCGAGTGTGTTCTTCACGTCGGATTTCGGCACCACCGGCAAGGCCGGCAAGTATACCCGCGTTGCGCGAGGCAGGGGTGTGCGTCGCCGGCCATGCTTTCAATACAGGTCCAGTGGATCCACGTCCAGCGACCAGCGCACGTTCCTAGCCGCGGGTCGCGCCTCCAGGCAGGCGAGCCAAGCGTCGAGTACCGGCTCCAGGGCGCTGCGCCGTTCGGCGAGGGCCAACAGTTGCGCGCGCCAGCGGCCGGCGCGCCGTTCCATGGGGGCCGGTGCGGGTCCGAGTATCTCGACACCCTCCGAGGCGGGCAGGGCCGAGGCCACCTCGGCGAGCAGGACCCGCGGGGCTTCGGGTCGCGGCGCCTCGGCGCGCAGGACGGCGAGCAGACGCCACGGCGGCAGGGCCGCGGCCCGGCGCTCGGCCAGCGCCGCCTCGGCGAAGCGGGCGTAGCCCGCGTGGATGAGGGTCTGCAGCAAGGGGTGTTCGGGTAGGTGGGTCTGCAGGATCACCTCGCCCGGGCGTTCGGCGCGCCCCGCCCGCCCCGCGACCTGCACGATTCCCTGGGCGAGCCGTTCCGAGGCGCGGAAGTCGGTGCTGAACAGGCCCTGATCCACGTCCACGATGCCCACCAGGGTGACCTCCGGGAAATGGTGGCCCTTGGAGAGCATCTGTGTGCCCACCAGGATCCGGCACTGACCGCTGCGTGCTTGCCCCAACGCCTGCTCGAGGCTGCCCTTGCGCCGGGTGGTGTCCCGGTCGATGCGCGCGAGGGGGACTCCCGGAAAGCGTGTGCGCAGGCGCTGTTCGAGCCGTTCGGTACCGGCACCCAGGGGAATGAGCCCCTGTCCGCCGCAGGCGGGGCAGGCGGCCGGGACGGGGCGTCGCGCGTCGCAGTGGTGGCAGTGCAGGGCCCGTTCGCCCCGGTGCCAGGTCATGCGCGCCGCGCAGCGGGTGCAGTTTGCCGTCCAGCCGCAGTCCGGGCAGAACAACACCGGGGCGAAGCCCCGGCGGTTGAGGAAGACCAGGACCTGACCCCCGGCGTCCAGATGACCCGCGATGCGGGCCTCCAGGGCCTGCGACAGCCCATCGACCGGCTTGTCGCGGCGCAGGTCCACCAGTGTGAAGCGAGGGGGGGCGGCGGCGCCCGCCCGCTCCGGGAGCCGGCTGTGCCGGTAGCGTCCGAGCCGCACGTTGCGCAGGGACTCCAGCGAGGGTGTCGCCGAGCCCAACACGATGGGAATGCCAAGCTGTCTGGCGCGGACCACGGCCAGGTCGCGGGCGTGGTACCGGAACCCTTCCTGCTGTTTGAAGGACGGATCGTGTTCCTCGTCCACGACGATCAGACTCAGGTCGGGCAACGGGGTGAAGACCGCCGAGCGGGTGCCCACCACCACCCGCGCCCGGCCGCTGCGCGCGGCGAACCAGGCTCGGTGCCGTTCGGCATCCGACAGGCCCGAGTGCAGGGCGGTCACGGGCACCCGGAGCCGCCGCCAAAAACGATCCAGGAGTTGGGGGGTGAGGCCGATTTCCGGCACGAGCACCAGGGCCTGTCCTCCTCGCGCCGCGACCTCGCCGATGGCGGCCAGATAGACCTCGGTCTTGCCGCTGCCGGTGACGCCGTCCAGCAGGTGTACCCGAAAGCCCGGGCCGGCGGCGCGCAACCGCTCCACCGCCGCCTGCTGGTCCGCGTTCAGGGCGGGCGGTGGCTCGCTGGCGGGGAGTTCGGGGGAGACCACGTGGGCGTGCGCCAGGCCGCGTGCCGCCAGCGCACGGGCGATGGGCCGCCAGCCGGGAAATCGGGCATCCAGCGCCGGCTCGTCGAGCCCTTCGGGGTGGGTGGCGAGCAGTTCGGCCAGGGCCCGCTGGCGTGGAGCGCGCCGCAGCGCGGTGCGCCAGTCTCGATCGCCTGCGGTGAGCGTCCAGCGGCGGGGCAGCGACGGGACCGCGCCGCGGCCGTGGCGCAGTGGAGCGGGCAGGGCGGCCGCCATCACCTCGCCGATGGGGTGGCGGTAGTAACGGGCGGCCCACTCCAGGAACGCCAGTATCGCCGGGTCCAGGAGCGGGCGTTCGTCCAGGACCGCTTGGACCCGACGGAGCCGGTCCGGCGCCACCGAGGCGCGCCCCGATCCGACCACGATGCCGACCAGGCACCGGCGGCCGAACGGCACGCGCACGCGCGCCCCCGCGGGGGGCTTCGCACCCGGGGTGGGGGGCAGGTAGTCGAGTGTCTTGCGCAGCGGAACCGGCAGGGCGATGTGCCAGATTTCGAGGGCGTTCTCTTCCGCGCGTTGTTCGGTTGGCGTCATTTCTTGATCGCCGGTTTTCGGAAGGCGATGCAAGATGCTCTCGCCACGAGAAAAAAATCAGTTTCCACAGAACCTGTGGAAAACTTTGTGGATGCCGTGTTGCAAAACGCCCATTCCCCGCATGAAATCGGGCCTAACTTCATGATGATCAAAATCTACACATTTTGAATTAGTTCCGTTAACTCATACGGTTACACCGATCCGACCGGAGCTGTGCGACGGTGGTGATCTTACGCCCCACCCGGTGCGCTTATGCCACGGTCGATGTGCATAAGGCCGGCTCCGGGGAGGCTTCCGCGCACGCCGTGGTCCCGCTGTGCGCGGCGTGGTGCGCCATCCGGATCGAGGCCGAGTCCAGCAGTCGTGTGCATGGATCCCGTCGGCAGAGGATACGATGCTTCGGTCTGGAAGGGGCGGTGGCGGGACGCCGCCGCGGCATGCGGCTGCCGGGTGGCAATGGGGCGCTCGAGCGATGGCGGGGTAGCCGCCTCGCGGCACGGTCCGCCGCTGCGGTTCGTCGCTTCCGGTCGGAAGGCGTTCAGAACACCGAGGCGCTCAGCTCGTTGACCGCCTGGAGCATCTCCGGATCGTCCGTGAGCGCCTGGGAGACGGCGCTGGCGCAGGCGTGAACCGGATCCACGCCGGAGACGATGAGCTTGGCCGCGTGCACCAACAGCCGGGTGCTGGCACCCTCGTCCAGCCCGTTGCCCTTGAGATTGCGGGTCATGTGCGCGAACTTGACGAGCTGGCGCGCGA
>JALSSO010000019.1 GCA_026984215.1 Gammaproteobacteria bacterium
ACCGGATCCACGCCGGAGACGATGAGCTTGGCCGCGTGCACCAACAGCCGGGTGCTGGCACCCTCGTCCAGCCCGTTGCCCTTGAGATTGCGGGTCATGTGCGCGAACTTGACGAGCTGGCGCGCGACGGTCTCGTCGATGCCGGTTTCGGTCTGGACGATCTTCTGCTCGGTGGCCGCGTCGGGGTAGTCGAACTCCAGGGCCACGAAACGCTGCCGGGTGCTCTGCTTGAGGTCCTTGAGCACACTCTGGTAGCCGGGGTTGTAGGAGATCGCCATGCAGAACTCGGGCGGGGCCTGGAGCAGCTCCCCGCGTTTCTCCATGGGCAGCACCCGCCGGTCGTCGCACAAGGGATGGATGACCACGGTGGTGTCCTTGCGCGCCTCGACGATCTCGTCCAGATAACAGATGGCGCCGGCGCGCACCGCCCGGGCCAGCGGCCCGTCCACCCAGACGGTCTCGCCCGAGGTGACCAGATAGCGCCCCACCAGGTCCGAGGCGGTGAGGTCGTCGTGACAGGAGACCGTGATCAACGGCCGGCCGAGCCGCCAGGCCATGTGCTCCATGAAGCGTGTCTTGCCGCAGCCCGTGGGCCCCTTGAGCAGGATCGGAAGCTGGTTGCGGTAGGCGGCCTCGAAGATCTCGATCTCGTTGCCGACGGGCTCGTAATAGGGTTGTTCGGTGACCCGATATTCCTCCGGGCGGAAGGTCTTGGCGGTCGACTCCATGGAACGCTGCTCATGCAATGCCTGCGTCCACCCTACCGGTGGTCCGGTCCCGGCTGCAACCCTGCCGGCACCAGGGATATTGCACCGGCGCCATGGCGGTCACGCAGAGTTAAAACACGTCTATTTACTTATACGAAATTTCGATGGTTCCAGATGGGATAGTTCCCTGGAAGTCCCCCCGGAATCCGGTTAAGGTTTTGATCCCATTTGCCGGGGCTGTGTGCCCGCGTGCCTCCAGCCCAGCCCGCGCAAGCCCGTATCGGCTCCCCGGTGGTCTGGCGCGCCCCGAACGGTTTCCGATTCGCGACGGAGGAAGTCCATGACGGAAGTGATTGCAACCAACGAGACCATCCTGGTGGTCGGCGGCGGTATCAGCGGCATGACGGCCGCGCTGGAGGCCGCCGAGGCCGGCAAGGATGTGATCCTGCTGGAGAAGCGCCCCTACATCGGCGGCCGGGTGACGCAGCTCTACAAGTATTTCCCCAAGCTCTGCTTCCCCACCTGCGGACTGGAGATCAATCAGCGCCGGCTCAAGGCCAACCCCAACCTGCGCCTGTTCACCATGGCGGAAGTGGACGAGGTCTCGGGCACCGAGGGTGACTACAGCGTGAAAGTGACGTTGCATCCGCGCTACGTCAACGAGAACTGCACGGCCTGTGGTGAGTGCGCCAAGGCCGTGGAGGCCGAGTTCGACGACGAATTCAACTACGGCCTCAAGAAGCGCAAGGGGGCCTACCTGCCGTATGCGATGGCCTATCCCGAGCGTTACGTGATCGACCCCCGCATCCTCGGCACCGAGGATGCCGAGCGGGCCAAGGCGGCCTGCAAGTACGACGCGATCGACCTGGACATGCAGCCCGAGCAGATCGAGCTCAAGGTGGGCGCCATCATCTGGGCCACCGGCTGGAAGCCGTACGACGCCGCCAAGATCCAGCCCTATGGCTACGACCGCATCGAAAACGTCATCAGCAGCGTCGAGTTCGAGCGCATGATGGATCCCTTCGGGCCCACCGGCGGAAAGCTGGTGCGGCCGTCCGACGGCAAGCCGGCCAAGAACGTGGCCTTCATCCAGTGCGCGGGTTCGCGTGATCGCAACCATCTGCTGCACTGTTCACGGATCTGCTGCATGGCCTCGCTGAAGCAGACCACCTACGTGCTCGACACCTACGGTGACGAGGCCCAGGTGAGCATCTACTACATCGACATCCGCGCCATCGACCGCTTCGAGGACTTCTACCGGAAGGTACGGGGGAATCCGCAGGTCAAGTTCATCAAGTCCAAGGTGGCGCGGATCGACAAGGACAAGGCCACGGGTGACCCGATCCTGCAGGGCGTGGATACCGAGGGCTACCACCGCTATGCGAACCCGCACGATCTGGTGGTGCTGGCCATCGGAATGGAGCCGTCCGTGGACCGGTTCCCGGTGCCGGTGGTGGTCAATCGAGAGGGATTCATCGAGAACGACCCGGCCAATGGCGGGATCTTCGCCGCCGGCTGTGCCTCGGACGCCCTGGACGTGAATCGCTCGGTGCAAAGCGCCACGGCGGCCGCGTTGCGGGCGATTCAGGTGGTCAACCGGGTTGCGAGAGCGGAGGTTTGAAGCCGTGGCAGACATGAAGATCGGAGCCTATATCTGCAAGGGCTGCGGGCTGGGCGAGCGCCTGGATACCGACAGCCTGGAGAACATCGCCAGCCGTGAGGGCAAGGCCGACATCGCGCGCCAGCATGACTTCCTCTGTTCGGGCGACGGCGTGGCGATGATCCGCAAGGACATCGACGAGGAGGGCGTGGACCACGTGGTCATCGCCGCCTGCTCGCGGCGCGCCAAGACCGACGCCTTCCGCTTCGAGGACGTGGCCTGCTCGCGGGTGAACCTGCGTGAGGGTGTGGTCTGGATCCGCCCCGACACCGAGGAGGCCAGGGAGACCACCCAAGAGATGGCCGAGGACTACGTGCGCATGGGCTGTGCCGAGGTCCGCCACATGAAGGTCCCGCACCCCTCCAACGAGCAGCCGCGCAACCGGCACGTGCTGGTGGTGGGTGGCGGTGTCTCCGGTATGACCGCGGCCCTGGAGGCCGCCAAGGCGGGTTACGCGGCCACCATCGTGGAGAAGGAGGATCGTCTGGGTGGGCACGCCGCCCAGTTGTGGCGGCGCATTCCCACCCGCGCCCCTTACAGCGACCCGGAAGTGCCGGAGATCGACGCCCTGATCGCGGCGGTCGAGGCCCATCCCGACATCACGGTCTATCTCAACGCCAAGCTCAAGAAGACGAGTGGGGCGCCGGGACGCTTCTACGCCGACATCGAGACCGCGGATGGCGTGGTCACCGAGAGCTTCGGGTCCATCGTCCAGGCGAGCGGTTTCAAGCCTTACGACGCCAGTCAGCTGCCTGAGTTCGCCTATGGCAAGACGCCGGACGTGGTGACGCAGCTGGAACTGGAGCGCATGGCCCGCGAGGCCGATGGCGGACCCATTCAGCGCCCCTCCGACGGCAAGGCGGTGGGCAAGGTGGTGTTCATCCAGTGCGCGGGCCAGCGCAGCGACCAGGAGGGCCATCTTCCGTACTGCTCCGGGTACTGCTGCAACGCCAGCATCAAGCAGGCGATGTATTTCAAGAACCAGAACCCAGACATCGACACCGTCATCTACTACACCGACCTGCGTACCCCGGGGGCCGGCGGCGAGGACTTCTACCGCAGCGCCCAGGACAAGGAAGTGATCTTCTCCAAGGCCGTGGTCAAGGAGGTCACCCCGGCCGAGGGCGGCGGGCTGCAGGTGCGCCTGCACGACCTCATCCTGGACGAGGAGGCGGTCACCGACGCGGATCTGGTGGTGCTCGCCACCGGCATGGTGCCCAACTCCGGCGTGAACATCGAGGCGCTGACCAAGCCCAATGTGGAGGAGGAGGGCGAAGGTGAGGCCGAGGCCGAAACCGAGGCCACCATCGAGGTGCCGGTGGAGTCGATCCTCAACCTGGACTATCGTCAGGGGCCCGATGTGCCGCAGCTCGTGCACGGCTTTGCCGACTCGCACTTCATCTGTTTCCCTTACGAGACGCGCCGCACCGGTATCTACACCACTGGTCCGGTGCGTCGGCCCATGGACATCGCCCAGGCCGTGGACGATGCCACCGGCGCGGCCATGAAGGCCATCCAGGAAATCGAGAATGCCGCCCGTGGGCGGGCCGCCCATCCACGCTCGGGGGATCTCAGCTTCCCCGAATTCCGCAAGGAAGGCTGCACCCAGTGCAAGCGCTGTACCGTCGAGTGTCCCTTCGGGGCCATCAACGAGGACGAGCAGCGCTATCCGGTGTTCAACGAGTCCCGCTGCCGGCGCTGCGGCACCTGCATGGGGGCCTGTCCCGTGCGTGTCATCTCGTTCGAGAACTACTCGGTGGACACGGTGGGTCAGCAGATCAAGGCCGTGGAGGTGCCCGAGGAGAGCGAGGAGAAGCCGCGCATCCTGGTGCTGGCCTGCGAAAACGACGCTTACCCCGCCCTGGATATGGCCGCCCACAACGGCATTGCCTACAGTGCATTTGCGCGCGTGATCCCGGTCCGCTGCCTGGGTTCGGTGAACACCATCTGGGTGACCGACGCCCTCAACAGCGGCTACGACGGTGTGGTGCTCATGGGGTGCCGCAAGGGCGAGGACTATCAGTGTCACTTCGTCAAGGGCTCGGAGATGGCGCACTATCGCATGAGCAAGATCTTCGACACCCTGCAGCAACTGGGCCTCGAGACCGAGCGGGTCATCACCCACGAGGTCGCCATCACCGATATCCAACGGGCCCCCGGGCTGATCAACGAGATGGCCGAGACCATCGAGAAGATCGGCCTGAGTCCGCTGAAGTTCTGAGGGGAGGGCAGTCGATGAGTCAGGATCTCAACACCGCCATGGTGGAGAAGTACCGCAACGACTTCCTCAAGGAGGTGGAGGAGAAAGTCGAGGAAGGCGAGTGGGTCCGCATGTGCATGCAGTGCGGGGTCTGCTCCGGTTCCTGCCCGCTCGGCCCCTACTGGGAGCACCCTCCGCAGGAGATCTTCATGATGATCCGGGCGGGCAAGCGCGAAGAGGTGCTGAGCTCCAGCTCCATGTGGATGTGCACGTCCTGCTACAACTGCATCGTGCGCTGTCCCCGCGAGCTGCCCATCACCCACATCATGCACGGGCTGGCCCACTACGCCAAGCGCCTGGGGCTTGCCCCCAAGGAGCAGCCCACCATGAAGTTCGCCCAGCTGTTTTGGGACAATCTGGTCAAGCAGGGGCGGGTCAATGAACTCAAGCTCGGCCTGTCGTTGTACTTCATGAACGGCTTCTCCGAGGGGGTGAAGACGGCGCTCAAGATGGCTCCGGTCGGGCTCGGCATGCTCAAGACCAAGCGCATGAATCCCATGGAGATGGTCGGCGGCCATAAGGTGAAGGACCTCAAGGGCTTCCACGCCATGCTCAAAAAAGCCGAGGAGATCGAGGCCGCCAAGATCGAGAAGCAGGAAGCCGAGGCCTGAGGAGGAAACGCATCCATGGCGAAACGACAGTATTCATTCTATCCGGGCTGCTCCTCGCAGAAGGGCGCCTCATCCTCCAATTACTTGAAATCGGTGGAGGCCATGTGTGATGTGCTCGACATCGAGCTCAATACCATCCCCGACTGGAACTGCTGCTCCGCCTCCATCGGTTACTGCGGCGGCGGCGAACTGCCGCGGCTGACCCTGTCGGCACGCAACATCGCGCTGTCCGAGCAGCACAATCCGGGTCAGGACATCGTCGCCACTTGCGCGGCGTGCTGGCTGGCCACCAAGGAGACCGTCGAACGCCTGGAGGATGACCCCGAGCTGCTCGCCGAGACCAACCAGGCCCTGGCCGAGGCGGGCCTCAAACTCAAGAACGAGACGCCCGTGCGCCACATGGTGGAGGTCCTCATCGAGGACCTGGGCTACGAAGAGATCGGCAAGCACGTGAAAAAGCCCCTGGAGGGTATCAAGATCGCCGGCTACGTGGGGTGCCAGACCAACCGGCCTTTCGGCATCGCGGGGGAATCGTTCGAAAATCCCAAGTACCTCGACAAGATGGTCGAGACGCTGGGCGCCGAGCCCGTGGAGGACTACGACAAAAAGGTCTCCTGCTGCGGCGGTGCGCTGGCCTTCTCCGAGCCGGAGAAGAGCCAAGCCCTGATCAAGGACATCATCGAGGCCGCCTATGACGGCGGTGCCGACATGATCGTGACACCCTGTCCGGTCTGTCAGATGAACGTCGAGGTCTATCAGGACCAGATCAATCAGAAATACGGCACCAAGTTTCACATCCCGGTGGTCTACTACAGCACGCTCATGGCCGTGGCCTACGGCAAGAGTGGCAAGGAGGCCGGCCTGGACGGACACGTCATCCCGGCCAAGCAGCTCGAGGAAATCGCGAGCAAGTAGTCCCTCAA
>JALSSO010000020.1 GCA_026984215.1 Gammaproteobacteria bacterium
CTGCGCAGCAGATAGGCGGGATGGTAGGTCACCACGACCGGGATCTCCCGCGGCCCGTAGCGATACACCCGGCCACGCATCTTGCCGATGGGAGTGTCGGTCTGGAGCAGGTTCTGGGCGGCGATGCGACCCACCGCCACGAGGATGCGCGGCCGCACCAGCTCGATCTGGCGTTCCAGATAGGGGCGGCAGGCCTGCGACTCCTCGGGGCGCGGATCGCGGTTGTTCGGGGGCCGGCACTTGAGGATGTTGGCGATGTAGACCTGCTCGCGCCGCAAGCCCAGAGCGCGGATCATGCTGGTGAGCAGTTGCCCCGCCCGCCCGACGAACGGCTCGCCCTGGCGGTCCTCATCGGCCCCCGGCGCCTCGCCGACGAACATCCAGTCGGCCTGGGGATCCCCCACCCCAAAGACGGTCTGCGTGCAGCCGGCGCGCAGCGCGCAGGCCCGGCAATCGCGCACCCGCGCGCGCAAGGCATCCCAGTCGAGGGCCGCCACGGGGGGCGGCTCTTCGGCGAAATCGACCGCAATCGGTGGCGCTGGAGCGTCCCTCCCGGTCCCTCGCCCGGGGGGCGGCGGGGACGATGCCACCCGCGGGGCGGCTGGGGCGCGGGACACGTACAGGTCCACGCCCAGCGCCCGCAGATAGGCGATGTGGCGGGCGTCGGCCACGCGGTCAGAGGTGTTCCATCTGCGGGTGGGCGCGGAACACGGGGCTCACCAGCTTGTTGAGGGCGTTGAGATAGGCCTTGGCCGAGGCGATGACGATGTCGGTGTCGGCCCCCTGGCCGTTGACGATCCTCCCGCCCTTTTCCAGGCGCACGGTCACCTCGCCCTGGGCGTCGGTCCCGCTGGTGATGGCGTTGACGGAGTAGAGTTTGAGCGTGGCCCCGCTCTCGGCCAAGGTTTCGATGGCCTTGAAGGTGGCGTCCACCGGCCCCGAGCCGTCGGCCTCGCCGATCCGTTCCTCGCTGGCGAGCGAGAGGGTCACCCGTGCGTGCGGGGTCTCGCCGGTCTCGGAACACACGTGCAGGGCGACGAGCCGGTAGTGCTCCTCGTAGTCCTCCACGGCGGCCTCGGAGACCAGGGCCTGCAGATCCTCGTCGTAGATCTCGTGTTTCTTGTCGGCCAGCGCCTTGAAGCGGGCGAAGATCTCGTTGAGTTCCGCCTCGCTGTGCAGCTCGATGCCCAGCTCGCGCAGCCGTGTGCGCAGGGCGTTGCGCCCGGAGTGTTTGCCCAGCACGATGCGGTTGGCCGTCCAGCCCACGTCCTCGGCACGCATGATCTCATAGGTCTCGCGCGACTTGAGCACGCCGTCCTGATGGATGCCCGACTCGTGGGCGAAGGCATTGGCGCCGACGATGGCCTTGTTGGGCTGCACGGGGAAGCCCGTGATGGTGGAGACCAGGCGCGAGGTGGGCACGATCTGGGTGGTGTCCAGGTCCGTGTCGCAGGGGAACACGTCCTGGCGCGTGCGCACCGCCATGACGATCTCCTCCAGGGCCGCGTTGCCCGCCCGCTCGCCCAGACCATTGATGGTGCATTCCACCTGGCGGGCGCCGTTGAGCACCGCCTCCAGCGAATTGGCCACCGCCAGCCCCAGGTCGTTGTGGCAGTGCACGGAGAACACCGCCCGGTCGGCGTTGGGTACCCGCTCGATGAGCGTGGCGATGAGCGCGCCGAACTGGCGCGGAATGTTGTAGCCCACCGTATCCGGGATGTTGATGGTGGTGGCTCCGGCCTCGATCACCGCCTCGATGACCCGGCACAGGAAATCGGTCTCGGAGCGGCCGGCGTCCTCCGGCGAGAACTCCACGTCGTCGGTGTAACGGCGGGCGCGTCGGACCGCATGCACCGCTTGCGCGAGCACCTGGTCGGGCTCCATGCGCAGCTTGTGCCGCATGTGAATGGGCGAGGTGGCGATGAAGGTGTGGATGCGGCGCCGCTCGGCCGGTTTGAGCGCCTCGCCGGCGCGGTCGATGTCGCGGTCCACGGCCCGGGCCAGGCCGCAGACGGTGGACTCGCGCACCGCCTCGGCCACGGCCTGCACGGCCTCGAAATCGCCCGGGCTGGCGATGGGGAAGCCGGCCTCGATCACGTCCACGCGCATACGCTCCAGCGCCTTGGCGATGCGCACCTTCTCGTCGCGGGTCATGGACGCGCCCGGGCTCTGTTCCCCGTCGCGCAAGGTGGTGTCGAAGATGATGAGTCGGTCTTTCGCTGCCATGGGGATTCATTCCTTCGCAAAACGCCCCCCGGCGTGCCGGCGGGCGGTCGAAGACAAGGATGGGGAAGCGCGTTTCACCTCGCCAGGTCGAGACATGCTGCCGCTAGCGCGGCAGTCGCAGCGAAAGCAAGCCGAGGCGCAGCGCCGCGCGCGGAAGGCGCCTGGATGCGGGGCGGGCAATGAGAATCGCTCTCGACATGGACTCACTATAAATCGTCCGGCGGTGGTTTTCCAGCCTCACCCCGGCTCGAGGCCGGACGGCGCCGGCGCCAGGAGATGAACGGCCCGACCAACGTGTACAGAAGAAACCCGCCGAACAGGACCTTGGGCGGATCGATGGCCGCGAACATGAACACCAGCACGATCACCAATACGGCCACGAAGGGCACCCGGTTGCGCAGGTCCAGGTCCTTGAAACTGTAGTAGCGCACCCGGCTCACCATGAGCCCGCCCACCAGTACCGTGAGGATCAGGGCGGGGACACGCAGCACGGCCCCCGACACCCCCAGATCGTGCCAGGTCCAGACCATCCCCATGAGCACCGCCGCGGCCGTGGGGCTGGGCAGACCGATGAAATAGCGCTTGTCCGTGCTGCCCACCAGGGTGTTGAAACGCGCCAGGCGCAGCGCGGCGGCCGCCGCGTAGAAAAAGGCCGCCAGCCAGCCCAGCTTGGCCCAGATCCAGCCCATGGACTTGAGATGCACCAGCGCCCATTCGTACATCACCAGCGACGGCGCCAGGCCGAAGGAGACCATGTCCGAGAGCGAATCGTACTCGGCCCCGAAGGCGCTGGTGGTCTGGGTCATGCGCGCGATGCGCCCGTCGAGCCCGTCGAGCACGATGGCGATGAACACCGCCACCGCCGCCGCCTCGAAGCGGCCGTCCATCGCCGCCACGATGGCGTAGAAGCCCGCGAACAAGGCGCCCGTGGTGAACAGGTTGGGCAGCAGATAGATGCCGCGCCGGGAGTGGATCTCCTGTTCGCCGCCGTCGTTCACCGGTTGTCCATCAGGGCCGCCCGGGAGGCCGGAATCCGCAAGGCCGGATGCATCCCCGCGGTTTCCATCAGTTCTTGGACTGGTCCACCAGGCGCTTGGCCTGGATCCAGGGCATCATGGCGCGCAGCTTGCCGCCCACTTGCTCGATGGGATGCTCGGCGGCGAGCCGGCGGCTGGCCTTGAGCACCGGGGCCCCGGCCTGGTTCTCCAAGATGTACTCGCGGGCGAATTCGCCGGTCTGGATCTCGCGCAGGATGCGACGCATCTCGGCCCGCGTCTGCTCGGTGATGACCCGAGGGCCCCGCGTCACATCGCCATACTCGGCGGTGTTGGACACCGAATAGCGCATGTTGGCGATGCCGCCCTCGTAGATGAGGTCCACGATGAGCTTGACCTCGTGGAGGCATTCGAAATAGGCCATCTCGGGCGCATAGCCGGCCTCGACCAGGGTCTCGAAGCCCGCCTGGATGAGTGCCGTCAGCCCCCCGCAGAGCACCACCTGCTCGCCGAACAGGTCGGTCTCGCACTCCTCGCGGAAGGTCGTCTCGATGACCCCGGCCCGGCCGCCGCCGTTGGCCGAGGCATAGGCCAGCGCGATTTCCCGGGCCTGGCCCGTGGCGTCCTGATGCACGGCGATCAGGCTCGGCACCCCGCCGCCTTCCACGTAGGTGGAGCGCACCAAGTGTCCGGGACCCTTGGGCGCCACCATGATGACGTCCAGGTCGGCGCGCGGCTCGATCTGCCCGAAGTGGATGTTGAAGCCGTGGGCGAAGGCCAGCGCCGCGCCTTCCTTGATGTTGGGTTCGATCTGTTCGCGATACAGGCGCGCCTGGTGCTCGTCCGGGGCCAGGATCATGACCACGTCGGCGCCCTGCACCGCCTCGGGCACGGGCTTGACCGTGAGCCCCGCGGCCTCGGCCTTGGCGATGGAGGCCGAGCCGGGACGCAGCCCCACGGTCACGTCCACGCCCGAGTCCTTGAGATTGTTGGCGTGGGCGTGACCCTGCGAGCCGTAGCCCACGATGGTGACCTTGCGCGTCTGGATGACGGACAGGTCGGCGTCTTTGTCGTAATAGATCTTCATGGTGGAATCGGCTCCCCAGCTTCCTCAGACGTTTCAGAATTTCAGCACCACCTCGCGCCGCGCGATCCCCATGGACCCCGAACGCACCACCTCCAGGATCTTGGTCGAACCCAGCGCCTGTAGCATGGCCTCCAGCTTGTCGGCCTTGCCGGTGAGCTCGATGGTGTAGGTCTCGTCGTCCACGTCGATGATGCGGCCGCGAAAGATGTCGGCCAGGCGTTTGATCTCGGCCCGGTCCTCGCCCTTGGCCACCACCTTCAGGAGCATCATCTCGCGCTCGATGTGGTCGTGTTCGGTCAGATCCATCAGCTTGACCACGTCCACCAGCTTGTTGAGCTGTTTGGTGATCTGCTCGATGACCGGGTCGCTGCCCCGGGTGACGATGGTCATGCGCGAAAGCGACGGATCGTCGGTGGGCGCCACGGTCAGCGATTCGATGTTGTAGCCGCGCGCCGAGAACAGCCCGGCCACGCGCGACAGCGCGCCGGCCTCGTTGTCCAGCAGGATGGAAATGATGTGTCTCATCGCTATCGGTGTCCATGCAACCGGCGGCCGGCCTTCCCTGGGCCGCGCCGGCTCAGATCAAAAAGCCCCGGCAAGCCGGGGCTTCCAGGGGCGGCCGGAGGCCCGGGCCTCGCGCGCCGCTTCAGATGAACAGGCAGATGTCGGAGTCGCCCGCGAACTCGAAAAACGTCGCCGCCCCGCCATACTCCACATTGTCGATGAACTCCGAACGGTCCATGTCGAACAGGTCCACCGTCATCTGACAGGCA
>JALSSO010000021.1 GCA_026984215.1 Gammaproteobacteria bacterium
GAGCACGGCCAGGATGATGATGCCCTGGCTCAACATGTCGATGAGGGGCGTGAACACCTGTTGGGAGAGTTGCATCGCCTCGGTGTTGAGGTTGCGGATGAGTTCGGCGCTGTTGCGGCGCAGGTGGTAGAGGTACGGCGCTTGGAGATAGGCGCGGTACAGGCGCGTGGAGATGTGGCGGGCGCGGTTCTGCGCGTAGCGCACCTTGACATAGTGCACGGTGGTGTTGGCAAGCACCTTGAGCGCGAAAAACCCGAACAACGCGCTGGAGGCCAGGAGGAGGATATCGGCCCGATCCAGCTTCGCCAAGGTGGGGGTAAGCCGGTCCGGGAGCTGGTCGGGGTAGGCCACCAGCGTGATATAGAGCGGCACGGCGGAGATGGCTGCGATCTCGAGCATGCCTTCCAGGAGCATGGCCCCGACCAAAGCCATGAAGCCCAACCGTTCGCGACGGTTTAGGAGGCGGAAGAGTCTGTCGAGGGTAGTGAACAAGGCCGGATATGCCTGGATGTGCGGGGCCATTATCGCCGAGGAAGCCAGCCCTCAATGTTAGCCGCTCTCGGCCGTGGCACGAAGTCTTCAAGATGGGTGTGGTGGATGAACGTCCCAACGAGACGGGTGAACCGGCCTCGCACGTGGTTCTCTCGGTTGTTGCGGAACGGGCGGGCCCGGATTCCGCAATCACCGGCGGAACTGTCAAACCGACCCAAGATGTCCCCTTTTCACCGGTTTGAGGGGCCCGGTTTCAGCGATTTCAACTTGGCTGACCAGGCCGCCTGAGCTCGTTCATTCGTCTTCTTTGTCTTCGGGTTTCTCGAAAGATCGGGTGATTAGCCCGACTTTGCGCTTGTCCTTCAGCCGGGAGCTCTCGCCCTTGATGTTGAGGGTGGTGGCGTGGTGCAGCAGCCGGTAGACGGATGGGACCAGCCATAGGCTGACCAGCATGGAAAAGCTCAGGCCCCAGACGATGACCACGGCCAGGGGTTGAAGCATTTCGGCGCCCTCGCCGTGACCCAGTGCCAGGGGGAGCATACCCACCACGGTGGTCAGCGTGGTCATGAGGATGGGGCGCAGGCGGTGTCGCGCGGCGCGCGCCAGGGCGTCGGTCATGGTGCGGCCGGACTCGCGCTCGATTTCCACCTGCTCGACCAGGACGATGGCGTTGTTCACCACGATGCCGGCGAGCATGATGACACCGAGCCACACGGGCATGGACAGCGGCAGGGCCTGGACCTGCAGCCCCAGCATCACGCCGATCAGCGCGAAGGGTACGCTGAGCAAGATCACCAGGGGGTTGCGCAGGGACTCGTATTGTACGGCCATCACCACGAACACGAGGAACAAGGCGAGCCCCAATAGCAGACGCGCCAGGTGGCGGGCCTCGGCCTGTTTGTCCAGGGCGCCGTCGTCATAGAGGACGTAGCCGGGGGGCAGTTCCAGGCCGGCCAGGGCGGCTCGCGCATCGGCGGCCACCTCTGCCAGCGACCGTTCTCCGGTGAGTGCGGCCGAGATCTCCACCGTTCGGGTCTGGCGGTCGCGGTAGATGGTGGCGGGACTGGAGGCGATTTCGAGTTGGGCCACGTCGCGCACGCGGATGGGCGTGCCGTCGCGCACCTCGACGATCACGTCGTGCAGGGCATCGAGGTGGTCGACGTAGCCCTCGGGTAGGCGCAGGCGCACGTCCAGGCGCCGGTCCTGTCGGTAGAATGCGGTGGCCACCACGCCGTCGAGCGCGATCCGCAACGCGCGGGCCACGTCGGCGGCGTGGATGCCCAGGCGGGCGGCGCGGACGGGATCCAGGTGGATCTTCAGCTCTTCGTCGAGATTCTGATAGGTATGTCCCACGTGGCGCACGCCCTCGATCGATCGAAGGCGTTCGACGACCCGATCACCCAGCCGGGCCAATTCGGCGAGATCCGGTCCGGCGATGCGCAGGTTGAGGTCGTCCTCGCCGCGCCCGATCCGCAGCCCCCTCACACGGCCCCGTACGCGGGCGGTGATGCGAATGCCGGGTTCGGCCATGGGCTCGATGTCCTCGGCGAGCACGCGTTCGACCCAGGCGGCAGTGTCCACGTCCCGCTCGTTGCGCGGGACGAGCTGGACGGCGATGGAGGCGCGATTGCTGGACAACCACTGGGTGCGGCCATAGACCCAGCCGCCCACCTGGGTGAACAGCGTGTCCACCTCGGGCCGGCGCAGCAACCGTTCCTCCAAGGCCGCGGCCGCCCGGTCCATGCGTTCCAGCTCCATGCCAGGGTCCCCCTTGAGGCGGATCAGCGCTTGACCCTCGTCGACCGGAGGGAGGAAGACGAAGTCCTTGACAGAAAGCGTATACCCGGCCCATCCGAGCGCGGGCGCCAGCACCAGGGGCGCAAGCCACGGGACCCGGATCAGGCGCTCGGTGAGCCCGCCATAGGCCCGCTGGAGCATCGCCGTGAGCCGGTCGGCGATCCGGCGCAGTCCGGTGGAGTGGCGTTCGCGGATGCGGGCGGCGAGGCTCGGGACGAGGGTGAGCGCCACCAGCATGGAGGCGGCGATGGCGGCGGCCAGAGTGAAGATGAGCTCGCGGAACAACAGGCCGGTGAGCCCGGAGATGAATAGGAAAGGGAGGACGGCGGCGAGATTGGTGGTGGTGGAGGCCACGATGGGGCTGGTGACTTCCTGGGCGGCGTGGGTGGCGGCCTCGAGGTCCGGCTCGCCTCGGCGCTGATGACGCTGGATGTTTTCCAGCATCACGATGGTGCTGTCGACGAGGAGGCCCACGCCGAGTGCCAGTCCCCCCAGGGTCATGAGATTCAGGGTGAGTCCGGTGAGCTTCATGAGCAGGAAGGTGACCAGGAGGGCCAAGGGGATGGCCGTACCCACCACCAGCGTGCGCCGCAGATCGCCCAGGAAGAGGTAGACCACCAGCATGGCCAGCGCGGCACCCATGCCCGCGGCCGAGGCCGCATTGTCGAGCGCGTGACGGATGAACACGGCCTGGTCGTTGACGCGCCGGATCTCCACGTCGGCTGGCATCAGGCCCTGCTCCCGCATGCGGTCGAGCTGCGCATGGACCCGGTCGACCACCGCCACGGTGTTGGCCTGGGGCTGCTTCTGGATGCTGACCTTCACGCCTGGCGTGCCGTTGAGCCGGATGCGTAATGCCTCGCGCCCGGGGCTGAGCCGCACGCGGGCCACGTCGCCGAGGGTGAGCGCCCTACCTGGCCCCTGGGCATCCGGCTGCGCCTCGGGGCGCTTCCGCAGGGGGATCGCCCGCAGCGCATCGAGCGCGCGCGCGCGACCGAATACGCGAGACGACAGCTCGCGGCCGCCGGTCACGATACGGCCTGCGGCGGCGTCCTGATTGTGTTCTTCGATGGCGTTGCTCACGTCGGCGTAGGAGAGGCCAGCGGCAGCCAACCGCTCGGGGTCCAGTTCGGCCCAGACCTCCTCGGGTGCGCCACCGCCCACTTCCGCGGCCGCCACCCCCGGCAGGTTGACGAGCCGGCGCGCCAGCCGGTAATCGGTCCAGCCGAGCAACTCGGACAGTGGCAGGCGGCGCGAACTGACCACCAACTCCATGACCGGCGCCTGACTCGGGTCACGTTTGTAGATGATCGGTGGATCGATGGAGTTCGGCAGAAAGCGCTTTGCCCGGTCGAGCCGGGTGCTTGCGTCGCGCAGCGCCTCGTCGATGTCGGTCCCGTAGGGGAAGAACAGGTCCACCGCGCTGCGGCCCCGGCGTGTGTGCGACTCGATGCCCGAGGCGCCTTCGGTGATCGCGAGCTGTTCTTCGAGCTGACGGGTCACCTGATCCTCCATGATCCTCGCCGGCACGCCGGGGTCGTTCACCCGCACGGCGATGCTGGGGTAGATGATGGGGGGGAGCAGGTCCGTGCGCAGACCGAACACGGCGAACAGCCCCGGCACGGCCACGGCCAGCGCGAGCATGACGACCGCCACGGGCCGGCGAATGGCCCAGGCGGCCATGCCACCGGACCGGGGGGCTCTCACGGTTCGTCTTCCCGGACGATCCGCACGCGCCGCCCCGGCCGCAGACGAACGAAGCCCCGCACCACCACGCGGTCGCCCTCGGCCAGCCCCGAGCGGATCACTACTTCGTCACCGGCCAGCGCTCCGGTCTCCACGGCGACGCGCTCGGCGGCCCCTCCAGGGGTGATGCGCCAGACCCAGGTTCCCTGGCTGGTGCGTCGCAGGGCGGCCAGGGGGATGCGTAGGGCCGGGGGGTCGCGCAGGCGCAGTTCGGCACGCACCAGAAGCCCCGGGTGGGCGCCCGCGGGTGCGGGGTCCAGGGCCACGACCACGGTGCCCTTGAGCGTGGTCGGATCCACTTCGGGATGGATGCGCGCAATGGGGGCATCGGGCAGCGTCGCTTCCAGCCCGTCGATTCGGAGCCGCGCCGGCTGGCCGGTTTGCAGGCGGGGCAGCACCCGGTCCGGAACGGGGAGTGCCACCTCCAACGCGGCGGGATCGATGATCGTCAACAGGTGGGTGCCCGGAGAGACGGTGTCCCCGGGCTCGGCGAGCCGCGCGCTCACGACCCCGGCGAAGGGGGCGGTGATACGGGTGCGTTCCAGCCGGGCCCGCGCCAGGCGTTCGTCGGCCCGGGCCACGGCCAATGCCGTGCGCGCCTCGAGCAGCTCGTCCTCGGAGGCCCCCTTGCGCGCATAGAGACGCTCCATTCGGGACAGGTCGGCCTCGGCCTGCGCGCGCTGGGCCGCGGCCTTGGCGAGTTCGGCGCGGATCAGCGTATCGTCGATGCGCGCCAGCAGCGCGCCGGCCTTCACGGGCTCGCCCGGATGCGGGGGCAGCTCCAGCAGGCGTCCCTGGACCTCGCTGTGCGCGCGGTAGACGCGCGTTGGCATCAGGCG
>JALSSO010000022.1 GCA_026984215.1 Gammaproteobacteria bacterium
TGGACGAACTCACCGGGCTCCAGGCCCGTGACCTGGGCCATCATTTGGGTGAGCAGCGCGTAGGAGGCGATGTTGAAGGGTACGCCGAGGAAGATGTCGGCGCTGCGCTGATAGAGTTGACAGGACAGCCGGCCCTGGGCCACGTAGAACTGGAACAACACATGGCAGGGCGGCAACGCCATGCGTTCCAGCTCGCCCACGTTCCAGGCGCTCACCAGGAGCCGGCGCGAGTCCGGGTCACGACGGATGCGCTCCACCACCTCCGCCAGTTGGTCGATGGCGCGGCCGTCGGCCGTCCGCCAGCTTCGCCACTGGGCCCCGTAAATGGGGCCGAGCTCGCCGTCGCCGTCGGCCCACTCGTCCCAGATGGTGACGCCGTGGGCGTTGAGGTAGGCGATGTTGGTGTCCCCGCGCAGAAACCAGAGCAGCTCGTGGATGATGGACTTCAGGTGCAACTTCTTGGTGGTGACCAACGGGAAACCACGCGCCAGATCGAAACGCATCTGCCAACCGAAGACCGAAAGCGTCCCGGTACCGGTGCGGTCCGCCTTGCGCACCCCGTGCTCCAGGACGTGCCGCATCAGGTCCAGGTACTGCCTCATCCCCGCGCGCCCCCGCGCCGGTACGCCCAGGCCAGCAGACCCGCCCCGGCCAACATCATGGGCAGGGACAGGATCTGCCCCATGGTCACCCAGCCGAAGGCGAGATAGCCCAGTTGCGGGTCGGGCTGGCGCACGAACTCGATGAGAAAGCGGAACAGCCCGTAACACAACAGGAACAGCCCTGAGACCGCGCCCACCGGTCGCGGCCGCGACGAGAACAGCCACAGGATGGCGAACAACACGACCCCCTCGAGCAACGCCTCGTAGAGCTGGGAGGGATGGCGCGGCTGGGGTCCGGCCCCGGGGAAGACCATCGCCCAGGGCAGATCGGTGGGCTTCCCCCACAGCTCCCCGTTGATGAAGTTGCCGATCCGCCCGAAGAACAGCCCCGGCGGGATCAGAGGCGCCACGAAGTCCATGGTGCGCAAGAAACCCCAGCCACGGCGGCGCTGATACAGCCAGCCTCCCGCCAGGGCGCCGATCAACCCCCCGTGGAAACTCATCCCCCCTTCCCAGATCCGGAAGACCATGAGCGGGTCCTGCAAGAGGCTGCCGGTGGCGTAGAAAAGCACGTAGCCCAGACGCCCGCCGACAATGACGCCGATCATGCCGTAGAACAGCAGATCGCCCACCTCCTCCGGGCGAACCACCACATCCTCGCGACGCGCGCGGATCCGGCCCAGTATCCAGAAGGTCGCGAAGCCGAACAGGTACATCAGGCCGTACCAATAAACCGGCCGCGGTCCCAATCGGAAGGCGACGGGGTCGATCTGGGGGTAGGTCAGCATGATTTCCGTGGGTCCATTACCGATTCGGGCAGAGTGTATCGGAAAGCGGCGCCCGGGTGCCGCTTCACTCGCGCCGGCGGAACCGCGGCGGTCGCCGCCTCAATCCACCGCCGCGAACACGCATTTGAGGTATTCGGTCTCGGGGATGGCTGGATGCGCGGGATGGTCGGCCGCCTGCCCCCCCATGCCGAGCAGACGCATCCACCGCCCCTGCCGCCGCGCGCTCTGATGCACCAGGCGCCGCAGCTCCCCGGCGGCCAGATGCTGGGAACACGAGCACGAGACCAGGATGCCTCCGGCGCGCAGCACGCGCAGGGCGAGCTGGTTGAGCCGTTGATAGGCACGCAGCCCGGCCTCGTGATCCCGCCGCCGCTTGATGAAGGCCGGCGGATCCAGGATCACCACATCGAACCGTTCGCCCGCATCACGCAAGGCCTTGAGTGCCGGCACGGCCTCGGCTTCGATGACCCGTGTCCGCCCACCCACGCCGTTGGCCGCGGCGTTGGCCTCCAGGCGCGCCACCGCCGCGCCGGACTCCTCCACCGCCACCACCTCGTCCGCCCCCGCGCGTGCGCACTGCACGGCCCAGGCGCCCACGTAGCTGAACACGTCCAACACCCGCGCACCGTGCACCCAGGGCAGAATATGCGCACGGTTCTCGCGCTGATCGTAGAACCAGCCGGTTTTTTGACCCCCAAGCAGGGATACGCGGAAGCGACACGCCCCCTCGGGTACCTCGACCTCCGGCGGCGGTTCCCCGAAGCCCGGCTCCACATAGGACGGAAGCCCCTCCAGGGCGCGCACCGCGATATCGTTGCGCCACAGGAGCGTGCCGGCCCCCGTGATCCGGCGCAGGGCCTCGGCCACCGCCTCGCGCCAGCGCTCCATGCCGGCGGTGGCGATCTGTCCCACGAGGTGATCGCCATAGCGGTCCACCACCAGCCCCGGCAGGCCGTCGGCCTCGCCATAGACCAGACGGTGGAAGGGCCGCTCGAACAGGCGCTCGCGCAGGCGCCTTGCCGAGGTCAACCGCTCGGCGATCAGTTCCGGCGACAAGGGCCGGGCCGGGTTGCGGCTCACCAGACGCACGGCGATGAGCGATGCGGGATTCACATAGCCCGCGCCCAGGGCCTTGCCGCGGGCGTCGCGCACCACCACCGCCTGGCCCGGCGCGAGTCCTTTGAGCGGTGTGGCCGCCGTGTCGATCTCGTTGCTGAACACCCAGAGGTGACCCGCCCGCAGGCGGCGCTCCTCGCGGGGTTTGAGGCGGATCTCCGGAAGGCTGGGTTCGTTCATGGCGCTGGATCGGCTGGACGCAGGGGGCGGCAGTGTAGCCGATTCCCGCAGCGGCCGGGCGGGTACGGGAAAGCGGCGCCGCCTCGGCGTACCCTACGTGCCAGAGCACACACCGAGAGGAGCGACCCGTTGAGCGCACCCCGCAATCGCCTGGCCGACGAGACCAGCCCCTACCTGCAACAGCACGCCGCCAACCCCGTGGACTGGTACCCCTGGGGAGAGGAGGCACTGGACAAGGCCCGCCGCGAGGACAAGCCCATTCTACTGTCCATCGGCTATTCGGCCTGCCACTGGTGCCACGTCATGGCCCACGAGTCCTTCGAGGACGAAGAGACCGCCCGGGTCATGAACCGGCTCTACGTGAACATCAAGGTGGACCGCGAGGAGCGCCCGGACCTGGACAAGATCTACCAGACGGCGCACCAACTGCTGACCCAGCGGCCCGGCGGCTGGCCGCTGACCGTATTCCTGGAGCCCCAGACGCAGGTGCCCTTCTTCGCCGGCACCTACTTTCCCAAGGAAGCCCGCCACGGCCTGCCCGCCTTCAGGGACCTCCTGGTCCAGGTGGAGCGCTGGTTCCGCGAGCACCGCGCCGGCATCGCCGAACAGAACCGCCGGCTCACCGAGGCCCTGGCCCGAATCGCCGCACCGCCGTCGGCCGACGTGCCACCGGGGCTAGAGCCCCTCGAGCAGGCGCGTGTCCAGCTCGCCCGGGCCTTCGACCACCGCCACGGCGGCTTCGGGCAGGCGCCCAAGTTTCCCCACCCCACGGACCTGGAGTTCCTGCTGCGCCGCGGTGCCGGGGCCGGCGACCCACAGGCGCTGCACATGGCCACGTTCACCCTGGACCGCATGGCCCTGGGCGGGATCTACGACCACCTGGGCGGGGGCTTCTGCCGGTATTCCGTGGACGAGCTGTGGATGATCCCCCACTTCGAGAAGATGCTCTACGACAACGCCCTCCTGCTCGGTCTCTACGCCCGAGCCGCCGCGGCCACCGGCCGTGCGTTGTTCGCCCGCACCGCGCGCGAGACCGCCGCCTGGGTACGGCGCGAGATGCAATCGCCCGAAGGCGGCTACTACTCGGCCCTGGACGCCGACGCCGAGGGCGAGGAAGGCCGCTTCTACGTCTGGAGCCGCGAGGCGGTGCGCGAGGCGCTGGGCCATGGACTGGACTACCGGCTATTCGCCCGGCGCTTCGGACTGGACCGCCCGCCCAACTTCGAGGGACGCTGGCACCTGCACGTGTTCGTGGACGTGAGCCGCCTGGCCGAGGAATTCGACCTGAGCGAAGACGAGGTGGTCGCGCGCATCGACGCGGCCCGCGACAAACTGTTCACCGCGCGCGAGCGGCGCGTGCATCCAGGCCGGGACGAGAAAGTGCTCACCGCCTGGAACGCCCTCATGATCCGAGGCATGACCCTCGCCTCCCGCCACCTGGATTGCGCCGAGTGCCTGGACTCGGCCGAGCGCGCGCTGGCCTTCCTGCGCCGGAGGCTGTGGCGCGACGGTCGCCTGCTGGCCGCCTACAAAGACGGTCGCGCCCATCTGGACGCCTATCTGGACGACTATGCCTTTCTCTTGGACGCCCTGCTCGAACTGCTCCAGCTGCGCTGGCGCAGCGAAGACCTGCAATGGGCCGTGCAATTGGCCGAGATCCTGCAGGAACATTTCATGGATCCAGAGCGGGGTGGCTTCTACTTCACCAGCGACGAGCACGAGGCCCTCATCCAACGTCCCAAGCCCTTCGCCGACGAGGCCATCCCCGCCGGCAACGGTATCGCCGCCCAGGCCCTGCAGACCCTGGGCACCCTGCTCGGTGAGCCCCGCTACCTCGATGCCGCCGAGCGCACCCTGGCGGCGGCCGCCGAGAGCCTGCGCGAGGCCCCCATGGCCCACGCCTCGCTGCTGATCGCCCTGGAACGTCACCACCGCCCGTCCGAGGTCGTGATCCTGCGCGGCGCACCGGACGCGCTCGCCCGTTGGCGCGACGGCCTGTTGCGTCCCTACGCCCCGATGCGTGCGCTGTTCGCCGTACCGGACGAGGCACGGGATCTGCCCCCGGCCCTGGCGGCGAAGGCCGCCCAGGGAGAAGTCGTCGCCTATCGTTGCACCGGGACCACCTGTGCCCCTCCGACGCACACGCTCGATGAACTCTTGGAATCGACAGCCGGTGACGGCCGACCCACCGCCGGGTCGCGGTGATGCGCTGCACCGTCTCGATTGGGTTCGCCGGGATAATGGCCACCGCCGTGGAAACCCCCGGCCCAGATCGGGCATCCACCGGGGACCGCTGTAGCGGCTCCGCCGCTCACAGCCATCCCTTTCGTTTGAATAGCAGGTAAGGAGCGATGGCCGAAAGCACCATGATTACGATGGCCAACGGATAGCCCCAGGGCCATTCGAGCTCCGGCATATGGCGGAAATTCATGCCATAGATACTGGCCACCAGCGTGGGCGGCAGGAGAACCACCGCGGCAATGGAAAAGATCTTGATGATCTTGTTCTGCTCTATGCTGATTCTTCCCAAGGTGACATTCATCAAGGCATCGCCCTTCTCGAATAAAAACGTGGAGTGGCTTGCCAAGGACTCTATATCGCGCAGAATCTCGTTGAGAAACCCGATTCGGTCGGCCGGGCAATGATCGCTGCGCAGAAGAAAGGACAGTACGCGCTGCTTGTCCACCATGCCCAGCCGCAACTGATCGTTCACGTCCTGGGCGGCATTGAGTTCTTTCAGAATGGTCTCCAGGACTTCCTCTTCCACCTCGAACAAGCGGATTCCGATGGCCTCGATGCGTTTGTGCAGCGCTTCGAGCACATCGGCGATCTGATCCACTTTGATTTCGAATAGGCTCAGCAGGATGTCCAGAGGTCTATCGACACGCCGATGACCCTTCTGAACCTGCTGCTTGAAGACGTGAAAGGTTTCGAGTTTCTCCGGGCGAAGGGTGAACAGGCGCCCGCCCTCGAGAATGAAGGCCACAGTAACGTTGCGCGGCCGTTCGGGATACTCATAAAGAAAAAACGATCGAATATGAAGACGGTCGTGTTCGTCGGTGAAGAAACGCGAACTGAATTCGATCTCTTCCACGGCTGCTTCCGAAGGGAGCGCCTGCCCGTAGCGCGCCTCCACCCAGTGCCGTTCTTCCTCGGTCGGCGCCAGCAGATCTATCCAGAAAGCGTCCGCCGGGAGATCGCCGGCCCGGTTCACTGGATGAGGCCGCAGAACCCCGTTGTCCAAACGATACGCTGTGATCATGAGGGGATCACCATTCCCGCTGCGTCAATGAAAGCCTTTTGCACGACGGAGTATGGGGGCAGTGCCGATGCCTTCCGTTCGTAGAGGAAGGCACACCCGTCAAACGAGAGCCCTCACTCCACACCTGTCTGCTGGACGCAGGTCATGGGTCGAGCTCCGGGACGACCGCCTGCGCACCGCGGTCGAAGCGCTGATGTCCCCCCAGAACGCTGGCTCCGCGGCACTTCGATCCCGGCCGCAATCCACCCCACCGCTGCAGCGCTCTCTTTCACACGCCCACGGTTGCATGCCGGGACGGACATCGGCCAGGCATCGACCCAAGCAGCTTGTTGCGACATCCATAAGGAGGAGATTCCGACCGGCGGTCAGTGCGCCTCCAGTTTGCCGAGTTCCTGCAGAATGGAGACCACGAGCTGCTCGCCCTCGGCGCCCATGCCCTTGCACAGGCGTTCGGCGTCGCGCTCGCCGTTGACCAGCCGGCGCATGAGGCCGCCCAGACGCGCCATGTCGCCGCCCACCTGGGTCATCTGCTCGGCGAGGTGGGCGACCAGCTGCAGGGCCTGGGGATCGCCCTTGCCCGCAGCGTGGATCATGGAGGCCAGCCCCGGAGCGGCCAGCGAGGCGTCGCCCAGTTTTTCCGGGTCGGGCAGCGTCCGCGGATCCTGGAGGCCGCGGAGGATGGCCTCCACGATGGCCGAGTCCTCTTCGTCCAGGCCGGCGAGCAAGGCCGGGGAACGCTCCCCGGCCAGGATCTTGCGGATCGCTGCCACCAGCTCCACCCAGCCATTGTCCTCCGAGACCTTGAGGGCCTGGTCGAGCTGTGGGCGCAGCTCGGGATTGTGCACGGTCTGGACCACGGCGTGGATCAGGTTGGCATGGGCGAGAACGATCTGTTCACGGCTGGAAGGAAGCTGGGACATGGCGGCACGGCTCGGCGGTGACTTGACGACCCCCAAGCTTAGCACGCACCCAGCGGGGTGGAAGGACGGCGGCGCGGCGTTCCCGCCGATGCCCGGTCCGTGCCCATCGCGGGCCGCCGCGCAACCGCGGCCGCTCATTCGTCGTCCAGGAACTCCAGCCGTTCGGCCACGGCATCCAGCGCGGCGCGCGCGCAGGCCTCGTCCTTGTCCCCCCCAGGGGCGCCGCTCACGCCCACGGCGCCGATCAGCGAGCCGCCCGCCTGAATGGGCAAACCGCCGGCCATCACGATGATGTCGTGGATCTCGTTCAGGTCGCGCCGGATGTCGGCGCGGTTCTTCGCAAACTCCGCACTGGACACACCCGCCAGGATCACCGCATTGGCCTTGCGCCGGGCGATCTCGGTACTGAAACGCGTGGCGTAGGCATCGCGCAACACGGCCACCACGTTGGCCCCGCGGTCCACCACAACCACCGACACCTGGTATCCGTCCTTGCGGCACGCCTCCACGGCCTTGAGCGCGATGTCCATAGCCAGCTCCGCACCCACGTTGCGCGTGCTGACCACGTCCACCGCCGAGGCGCCCGCCGCCGCACACAAGGCCACCACACCGACAAGCATCTCGCTCCACGACTGTTTCATGCTCCGCACCTCCTCTCCGCTTGGTCCCCGGATGGTGACGGGCGCCGGCCCGCCCCGCACCCTGGAGACGCTCAGCCGGCCACCCGGGCCACCATGGCCTGCGCCTCTTCCTGGATCCGGCGCAGGTGCTCCTCGCCGAGAAAACTCTCGGCATAGATTTTATAGACATCCTCCGTGCCGGAGGGCCGCACGGCGAACCACCCGTTGCGCGCCACCACCTTGAGTCCGCCGATGGGAGCGCCGTTGCCGGGGGCACGGGTGAGCACCGCCTCGATGGGCTCACCGGCCAGGGTGTCCGACGCGATCTCCTCGGCGCTCAGCGACTGCAATCGGGCCCGGATCCGGGCGTCGGCGGGCACGTCGATGCGGGTGTAGGCCGGGCTGCCGAAGGCTTTTTCCAGTTCCCCGTAGTACGCCCCCGGGTCGCGCCCGGTGCGCGCCGTGATCTCGGCGGCCAGCAAGGCCAGGACGATGCCGTCCTTGTCGGTGGTCCACACCCCACCATCGCGGCGCAGGAACGAGGCACCCGCGCTCTCCTCCCCGCCGAACACGATCTCACCCCGCAGGAGCGGCTCCACGAACCACTTGAAGCCCACCGGCACCTCCACGACCCGGCGCCCCAGGTGGGCCGCCACCCGGTCGATCATGGAGCTGCTGACCAGCGTCTTGCCGATCCCCGCCCCGCCCGGCCAGCCCGGACGGTGGCGCGCCAGGTAGTCGATGGCCACCGCCAGGTAATGGTTGGGGTTCATCAGACCCCGGCTCGGCGTGACGATCCCGTGGCGGTCGAAATCGGTGTCGTTGCCGAAGGCGATGTCGAAGCGGTCGCGCAAGGCCACCAGCCCCGTCATGGCGTAGGGCGAGGAGCAGTCCATGCGGATCTTCCCGTCCCGGTCCAAGTGCATGAAGGCAAAGGCCGGATCGGGGTGGTCGTGAAACACCTCCATTCTCAGCCCGTAACGCTCGCGGATCGCGGCGTAGTAGGCGAGCCCCGACCCGCCCATGGCATCGGCGCCGATGCGTATGCCCGCCTCGGAGATGACCTCCATGTCCAGCACCTCGCCCAGGTCCTCGACATAGGGGGTCACATAGTCGCGCTCGGCCACGCCGGGGGTACGCAGGGCCGCGTCCAGGGGCAGGCGGCGCACGCCTTCGAGCCCGGCCTCCAGCAACGCGTTGGCCCGCGCCTCGATCCAGTCGGTCACCGCCGTGTCCGCCGGTCCGCCGTGCGGGGGGTTGTATTTGAAACCACCGTCGGTGGGCGGATTGTGCGATGGCGTCACCACGATCCCGTCGGCCCGGGGGCCTCCCGCCGCGTTGTGCGTGAGGATCGCGTGGGAGATCACCGGTGTCGGTGTGTACCCGAACGCCTTGGCGTAGCACACGCGCGCGCCGTTGGCGGCCAGCACCTGAAGCGCCGTCTGGTGTGCGGGCCACGACAGGGCGTGGGTGTCCATGCCGAGGAACAGCGGGCCCTCGATGCCGGCCTCCCGGCGGTACTCCACCACCGCCTGCGTCACGGCCAGGATGTGATCCTCGTTGAAACTGCATGAGAACGCGCTGCCCCGATGCCCGGAGGTGCCGAAGCGCACCCGCTGCGCGGGATCGCCGGGATCCGGCCGCCGCGTGTAGTAGGCGCTCACCAGCGCCGGCACATTGACCAGGACAGAGGGCGGAGCCGGTTTTCCGGCCAAGGGATGCACGCTCATGGACACAACGCCTCGGGAATGTTGATGGAAACGACGCCCAAGGATACACGCCGGTGTCCCGCCGGCGGCAGCGCCAGATCAACCCCCCGAACCGCCCGTGTGCGTCACCCGGTCGCGCAGATAGACCGGGTGGGCCTCGGCCGGGGACACCCCCTCCCCGCGCTCACGGGCGGCCGCCGCCAGGCGCAGCAGCGCCGCGGCATGCGGCAGCGCCCCGGGTTCCATCTCCCGCAGCCGGCCCTGGAGGCGGGCTTGCAACGCCACGCCATGCGTATCCCAGCCGCTGCCCGCGCCCACACAGGCACCCACCTCATCGGGGATGCTCACGGCCCGTGGGGCGCACACTCGTTCCGCCCCCGCCGGCCTCACCAAGCCATCGGCGTCCCGCCGATAGACACCCCAGTAGACCTCCTCCATGCGGGCGTCGATCGCCACCGCGATCCACCGCGCCGGGGCGTGTTCCGCCACCGCCTGCGCAATCACGGCAAGCGTCGATACCGGGATCACCCTCAGCCCGGCGGCATAGGCCAGCCCTTGGGCCACGCCCACACCGATCCGCACCCCCGTGAACGAGCCGGGACCCCGCCCCACGGCAAGGGCGTCCAGATCCCGCAGGGACAGGCCGGCCTCCGCCAACAACGCCTGACAGTCGGCCAACACCCGGTCGGCGTGTCCGCGTGGCGTCACGGCGTGGCGCACGCGCACCTCGCCGTCCATCCACAATCCCGTGGTGCAGGCCTCCGTCGCCGTGTCGATGCCGAGTATCGCGGCCACGTTGGACACCTCCGGCTATGTTGCGCAGCTCCGAGGGCGAAGACCCCCTCCGGGGCGGCTGGCCGCAGTCCTCACAATGCGTAATGCTCGTCGTAGGGCGAGGAGCCCTCCACCACCGGCAGCGAGAGCGCGTTGCCCCAATGGGCCCAGCCACCGTTGTACAGGCGCACGTCCCGGTAGCCCAGGGACCGGAGCTGCCACCAGGCCAGGGCCATCCGGTAGCCGTCGTGGCAATAGACGATGAGGGTGCGGTCCTTCGGGATCCCGGCATACAGGCGCTCCAGCGCCTGTACCGACAGCCATTTTTGCGTCTGCGCGTCGGTCCCGTCCAGGCTCACCACGTTCACGGCCCCCGGGATGTGGCCTCCGCGTACCGCGTTTTTCACCACCTCGCCGGTATACATGGCGTACGGCCGGGCATCGACCAGGACCACCTGTGGATCGCGACGCGAGAGCACCCGATCGTAGATCTCGGTCCATTCCACATACAGGCCGCGGTCGGCCGGCCGCAACGTGACCGAACCGCGCCGCGGGATCACCGGCTCCCTGGACAGCGCATTGAACGCCGTCCACTCGGTGGTGCCGCCTTCAAGGATCTTCACCCGCCCCGGGTCGAAGCCATACAGAACCAGCAGGTAGGCCAGCCGTGAGGCCAGCGCCGTGCGGGAATCGTCATAGATGACGATCAGCGAGTCGTCGTTCACGCCCCAGCGGCGCAGCGTGGCCTGGAAGGCCGCCCGCGAAGGAAACCGCACCAGCGGCACCCCGGCGTTGTCCCCCAGGTCGCGGAAGCGCTCCACTTGCACCGCGCCGGGGATGTGCCCGACGGTGAAATAGCGATGCGGGTAGTAACGGACCTCCAGGAGCACCAGGCGTTCGTCGTCCAAATGCCGCTCCAGCCAGTCCGCATCGACCAGGAAATCGCGTGAACCGGCCAAGGCCTGCGCCGTGAGGAGCCCCAGCAGCGCCAGCACCCACTGCATCCATCGCGCGTTGGCCGTCATCCGTGCCTCCGTGGCGTCTTCCAGGTTTATTCGGGTGATATACGTATTATACCGTACGTACAAGCCCTCATCCGGGAACGGTCGACGCTCGATTCACCCGGAACCTCTTCGGAAAGACGCCGAGACGCCGGACCACCCCCCCTGGGGCCCTGCGGCGCGCGGGGAAAAGGAAGCTTATCGACCCGCTACCGGGTCCACTTGGCGCTGCAGCCAGAGTTCCAGCAGCGCCAGGTGCCAGAGCTTGTTGCCCCGGATGGGTGTGAACACCTCGGGGGCCTCGGGGTCGGCCAGGAGCCGTTCCACGTATTCGCGGCGGAACAGGCCCCGCCGGCGGCAGGCCTCGCTTTGCAGAATGCGGCGCACGAACTCCAGGACCTCCCCGCGCACGTACTTCAGCGCCGGCACTGGGAAGTACCCCTTGGGCCGGTCGATGACCACGTCCGGAAGCAGTCCGCGCGCGATCTGCTTCAAGGGCCATTTGCCCGAGCCACGCAGCTTGAGCCGCGGCGGCATGGACATGGCGTACTCCACCACCTCGTGATCCAGGAAAGGCACCCGCGCTTCCAGACCCCAGGCCATGGTCATGTTGTCCACCCGCTTGACCGGGTCGTCGGTGATGAGCATCGTGACATCCATGCGCAGCACCGCGTCCAGGAAGGTCTCGGCCCCCGGCCGCTCCAGCTCCCGCTCGATGAGCGCGGCGGTGTAGTCCTCCCCCACCCAGCGCTCGGTCACCGTCTGGGCGAACTCCTCGTGGCTGCGGTCGAAGTAGTGACGGCGGAAGCGGTCGAGATCGGTGCCCGGCTCGGTGTGCATCAACGGGTACCAGAAATACCCCCCGAAGACCTCGTCGGCCCCCTGCCCCGACTGGACCACCTTCACGTCCTGCGCGACGCGCTCCGACAACAGATAAAAGGCCACCGCGTCCTGCGCCACCATGGGCTCGGCCATGGCGTCCACCGCCTCCGGCAGCCGGCGGACCACCTCGCGGTTGGGCACGTGAAACTTGTGGTGTTCGGTGCCGAAGCGCTCGGCCACCGGGTCCGAATACTCGAACTCGCTGCCCTTCTCTTCGGGGTGGTCCTCGAAACCCACGGTGTAGGTCTTGAGGTCGCGGGCGCCGTGCTCGGCCAGCAAGCCCACCAGGAGGCTCGAATCCAGCCCGCCCGAAAGCAGCACCCCCACCGGCACGTCGGCCACCCGCAACCGCCGCTCCACCGCGCGCCCCAGCACCTCGCGCGTGCCCTCCACCCACTCGGCCTCGCCGCGCGGCTCGGCGGGCCGACGCGCCTCCAGCGACCAGTAGCGGTCCAGGCGTTCGGCGCCGTCGGCCTCGACGGTGAGCGTATGGGCCGGGGCCAGCTTGCGCACCCCACGCAACAAGGTGCGAGGGGCCGGCACCACGGCATGCAGCGTCAGATGGTGATGCAGCGCCACGGCGTCCAGCGCCGTATCCACGCCGCCCGCCGCCAGCAGCGCCTGCGTGTTGGAAGCAAACCGCAGCCGCGCCCCGTCGCGCGTGTAATAGAGCGGCTTGATCCCCAGACGATCGCGGGCCAGGAACAGCCGCCGCGCGCGCCAGTCCCACACCGCGAAGGCGAACATTCCGTGCAGGTGGCGCACGCACTCCGGCCCCCAATGGTGGTAGGCCTTGAGGATCACCTCGGTGTCGCCGTGGGAGAAGAACCCGTAGCCTTCGCGCAGCAGGGCCTCGCGCAGCTCGGGATAATTGTAGATCGCCCCGTTGAACACCAGAGCCAACCCCAGCTCAGGGTCCACCATCGGCTGATTGGCCCGCGGCGACAGGTCGATCACCGAAAGCCTGCGGTGACCCAGCGCCAACGGCCCGTCCGACCAGCTGCCCTCGTGGTCCGGCCCGCGCCGGCGCAGCCGGTCCAACATCCGGCGCAACGCTGCCAGATCCGGCATCGCCCCATCGAAGCGCAACTCACCACAGATTCCGCACATTACGGATTCCCTATCTCCCCCATCACTGAGACGAACGCCACTTCTAGCCCCGTCAGAGGGGCCAATGAACCAGAGAACGCCTTACGGATACGTAACAAACCCCCGTTTCCTCATGGCGGCGCAGGGCATCGTTCATCCTGGCTTGCCCCACCCACCGCCGCCCGGGGTCTCGATGCGCAAGCGATCACCAGGGCGTGCGCGGCCGTGCGTCTTGGGTGGCAAGGGCTCGCCGTTGAGGGTGTTGCGTCCGGGCTGGGCGGGCCCGCCGCCGGCGAGGCCCCAAGGCGCGTGGCGGCGGCGTTCGGTGAGCAGGGTGAATTCGGTCTCGGCGAGGAATTCGTATTCGCGGATCAGGCCGTCGCCGCCGGCTCGCCGCCCCACGCCGCCGGAGCCGCGCCGCAGGGCGTAGCGCCGCACGCGCAGGGGATAGCGCAGTTCCAGGACCTCCACGGGGGTGTTTCGTGTGTTGGTCATATGGGTCTGGACGCCGCTCCAACCCCCGCCCCGCGGACCCGCCCCCATGCCACCGCCCAGCGTCTCGTAGTATCCCCAAGCGGCCTCGCCCGAGGCGCCCATGGCCACGTTGTTCATGGTGCCCTGGCTGGCGGCCGGGATGTCCTCGGGCAGGGCCTGGGCCAGCGCGCCGAGCACCACGTCCACCACCCGGGTACTGGTCTCGACGTTGCCGGCGGCCACCGCCGCCGGGCGCCGAGCATGGAGCAGACTGCCCGACTCGGCCTGAATGCCGATGGGCCGGAACGATCCGGCGCACGCCGGGGTCTGGGGCGGCATGAGACAGCGAAAGGCATAGTAGACGCCCGCGGCGGTCACCGACAGCGGGCAATTGAGATTGCCGGGGACCTGGGCGGCGGTGCCCGCGAAGTCCACCTCTACCCGTCCGCGGCGGACCCGCACCGCGACCCGGATGGGAATGTCCTGGTGTCCCAGGCCGTCGTCGTCCAGCACGTCCTCGAAGCGATACTCGCCGTCGGGGATGCGCGCCAGCGCCTCGCCGGCCAGGCGCTCGCCGTAGTCCTGCAGGGCCGCCAGCGCCTCCGCATAGGCCTCCCGCCCCATGGAGGCCACCAGCGCCCCCAGTCGCTCGAGGCCGCGTCGGTCGGCCGCCATCTGGGCGGCGAAGTCCCCGGCTGCGTCACGGGGGTTGCGCGTGGCCCCGGTCACCGCCTCGAGCACCTCGTCGAGTACGGTTCCGGCCCGGGCGATGGGGGTGGGTGGGATCAGCAGTCCTTCCTCGCTCAGCGAGCGCGACACGGGCATGGAGCCCGGTGTCTCGGCGCCGATATCGGCGTGGTGCGCGCGGTTGGCGACGAAGCCGGTCAGGACGCCGTCGGCGAAAAAGGGCGCGATGACGGTCACGTCGGGCAGGTGGGTGCCGCCCAGGAAGGGATCATTGAGCATGATCATGTCGCCAGGGGCCCAGTCCAGGGCGCGCACGATGTCGGCCATGGCATAGGCCATGCTGCCCAGATGCACGGGGATGTGGGCCGCCTGGGCGCACAGGGCGCCTTCGGCGTCGAACACCGCGCAGGAGAAATCCAGGCGGTCGCGCACGTTGGGTGAGAAGGCCGCGCGCTGCAACTGGGCGCCCATCTCGTCGCAGACGGCGCGGATGCGACTGGCGAACAGGGTGAGCTCGATGGGATCCATGCCGGGGGTGACCGCAACACGAGACCGTATTATTGCATCCCCCCGCCCGTGGCCCTATCTTTGGCGCGCTTCGTTCCCACAGACCGACAACCGAGAGGAGTGCAGCGATGGAGCACAAGCTACCGGATCTTCCCTACGCCAAGGACGCCTTGGCGCCCCATATCTCCGCCGAGACGTTGGAGTTCCACCACGACAAGCATCACGCGGCCTACGTCACCAACCTGAACAAGCTGATCCCGGGCACCGAGTTCGAGGACGCCTCGCTGGAGGACATCATCTGCAAGGCCCCGGCCGGTGGCATCTTCAACAACGGCGCTCAGGTGTGGAACCACACGTTCTACTTCAACTGCATGGGCCCCAATGGCGGCGGCGAGCCCGCCGGCGCCCTGGCCGACGCCATCGCCGGGGCCTTCGGCTCGTTCGCGGACTTCAAGGAGAAGTTCACCACCGCGGCGGCCACCAACTTCGGCTGCGGCTGGACCTGGCTGGTCAAAAACGCCGACGGGGGCCTGGAGATCGTCAACACCACCGGAGCCGGCAACCCCATGCGCGATGGCAAGACGCCCTTGCTCAACGTGGACGTGTGGGAGCACGCCTACTATATCGATTACCGCAATCTGCGCCCCAAATATCTAGAGAACTGGTGGAACGTGGTCAACTGGGACTTCGTGGCCGAGCAGTTCGGCGGCTGAGCCGCGCATACGAGGGCCGTTGCCTCGCAACGGCCACTACCTTACAATTCATCGCTTCGACGGTGATCGACGGCAGCCTCAACCGCTGCCGTTTTTGTTTTACGACACGCGATGTCCGACCACCTGATGGCCACCTATGCGCGCCTGCCGGTGCGCTTCGAGCGCGGGGAAGGCCCCTGGCTCTGGGACGAGCGGGGCAACCGCTACCTGGACGCCCTGAGCGGCATCGCCGTGTGCAATCTCGGTCACGCCCATCCCGCCGTGGCGCGGGCAGTGTGTGAACAGGCCGCAACCCTGGTTCACGTATCCAACCTGTACCGGATCGGTCCCCAGGAGACGCTGGCCGAGCGGCTGTGCGCGCGGGCGGGAATGGACGCCGCCTTCTTCGCCAACTCCGGCGCCGAGGCCAATGAGGCGGCCATCAAACTCGCCCGCCTGTGGGGTCATCGGCGTGGCGTGCAGAACCCGACCATCGTCGTGGCCGAAGGCAGCTTCCACGGCCGCACGCTGGCCACCCTCACCGCCACGGGCAATCGCAAAGTGCAGGCCGGATTCGAGCCTCTCGTGCACGGGTTTCTGCGCGTGCCCTATGACGACCTGGAGGCCCTGGAGGCGGTGGCGCGGAACATGCCCGAGGTGGTGGCCGTGCTGGTGGAGCCCGTGCAGGGCGAGGGCGGCGTCCGCATCCCGTCAGCGGGGTATCTGGCCGGCATCCGCAGCCTCTGCGACCGGCAGGGCTGGCTGATGATGCTCGACGAGGTGCAGACGGGCATGGGCCGCACCGGACGGTGGTTCGGTTGGCAACACGAAAACGTCACCCCCGACGTGATGACCCTCGCCAAGGCCCTGGGCAACGGCGTGCCCATCGGCGCCTGTCTCGCCCGGGGCGAGGCGGCCTCTGTCTTCCAGCCGGGCAGTCACGCGAGCACCTTCGGCGGCAATCCCCTGGCCTGCCGCGCCGGGCTGGCCGTGCTCGACGTCATGGAGTCCGAGGATCTGGTGGCGCGCGCGGCGGCGTTGGGGAAACGCCTGCGGGCGGAATTGAAGGAACGACTCGCGCCGCTACCCGGGGTGGTGGAGGTACGTGGCCGAGGGCTCATGGTGGGGGTGGAACTCGACCGGCCCTGCGGCGAGCTGGTCGGTCGGGCACTGGAGCAGGAACGCCTGCTGATCAACGTCACCGCCGATCGCGTGCTTCGCCTGCTGCCGCCCCTGACACTCGCCGATGAGGAGGCCCATCGGATCGTGGACGCCGTCTCGCGCCTCGTGGCCGCGTTTGTTGGAGGGTGACCCCTTGCCAGTCCGGCATTTTCTGACCCTGCTGGATCTGACCGCCGCCGAACTCGACGGGCTGATCGCGCGGGCCATCGAGCTCAAGGGGCGCCTGCGCCAAGGGCGGGATGGCGGCCTCATGCGCAACCGGACATTGGGGATGGTGTTCGAAAAATCCTCCACGCGCACACGGGTCTCCTTCGAAGCCGGAATGGCCCAGCTCGGCGGCCATGCGCTGTTCCTCTCGCCGCGAGACACCCAGCTCGGCCGGGGCGAACCCATCGAGGACACGGCGCGCGTGTTGTCGCGCATGGTGGATCTGGTCATGATCCGCACCTTCGAGCACGAAAAGCTCGAACGGTTCGCCGCTTTCTCCACCGTGCCCGTCATCAACGGTCTCACCGACCGTTTCCACCCCTGCCAGCTCCTGGCCGACATGCAAACCTATGTGGAACACCGCGGCGCCATCCGCGGTGCGACGGTGGCCTGGATCGGCGATGGGAACAACATGTGCCATTCCTACATCAATGCCGCCCGGCAGTTCGACTTCCGCCTGCGCATCGCCTGCCCCGAGGGCTATGACCCGGAGCCCGACATCGTGGCGGCCGCGGGCGATCGCGTGGAGATCCTGCGCGATCCTCTGGCGGCGGCCGAGGGTGCCCAGCTTGTCGTGACCGACGTGTGGGCCAGCATGGGCCAGGAGGAAGAGCAACGGCTGCGGGCCGAAGCGTTCGCGCCTTACCAGGTAAACACCCGGGTGATGGCCGCCGCCGACCCCGAGGCGCTGTTCATGCACTGCCTGCCCGCCCACCGCGGCGAGGAGGTCAGCGCCGAGGTACTCGAAGGGCCGCAAAGCGTGGTCTGGGACGAAGCGGAGAACCGCCTGCATGCCCAGAAGGCCTTGATGGAGTTCCTCTTGCTGCAATAGCGCCGGAGCCG
>JALSSO010000023.1 GCA_026984215.1 Gammaproteobacteria bacterium
GGGGAGGGCTTGAGTTTCGGGAACCCTCCCCCAATTCAAGAACCTGTGTCGGGCCCGGATGCCCGAATGGATTTCTCCATGCGAGTTCTCAGAAGGAGCCCCATCATGTCCAATCATCACTCCGTGGTCGACAGGGTCCGAGCGGCGCTGGAAGTCGAACCCTACGTCAACTTGCACAAGTATCCGATCCGGATCCACGCCGAAGGCGACGTGGTGACCCTGAGCGGCACCGTGGAAGACATCAGCGCCAAGCGCCGGGCGGTGCTCGCGGCCGCGGCGGTGGCGGGTGTGCGAGAAGTCATCGACGGGCTGCGCGTCGAGCCCGGCACGCCCATGGGACAGGACGAAATCCTGATGCACGTACGCGACGCGTTGTACGCCGAACCGGCCTTCTGTGACTACCGCATCGTCGCGATCAATCACAAGGACGAGCGCGAAGTCGCCCGCGACCCGGAGCCCTGCCGCGGCGAGATCCTCGTGACCGTGGAAGAGGACGGCCGGGTGATCCTGGGCGGATTCGTCGGGGGGCTGGTCGATCGCAGGCTCGCCGAGGTGCTGGCCTGGTGGGTGGCCGGCTCCACGGATGTGAAAAACGATTTGCGCGTCGAGCCGCCCGAAGAGGACAACGATGGAGAGATCCTGGAGGCGGTGCAGCTCACCCTCGAGAAGGATCACGCCGTGGACCATAACGACGTGACCGTCTCTTGCCGGGACGCGGTAGTGAGCCTGAGCGGCGGCATTCCCTCCGGCACCCAAAAGCGGCTGGCCGAACACGACGCCTGGTATGTCAACGGCGTGCGCGACGTAGTCAACCAACTGGTGCCGGTGGATCCCACCTGAGACCCGACGCCCGGAAGGGCGGCCTTCCGGGGCCACCCTTCCGGCATCTCACACCACCGCCGTTTCCGATCGGGACCGCCGCAATACGTGCATTGGGCACGCCGCGGCCAGACCCCGTTATTGCGGGATCCGCTCCGGCTGCTTGTTCTCGCTCGAGCCGGCAGCCGGAGGATAGTAAGGATAGCCGCCATAGGGGTAACCCCAGGGACCATAGCCCCAAGGCCCGCCGTAAGGCCCCCAAGGCCCGTATCCGTAACCCCAAGGCCCTCCCCAGCGATACCGGTCGTACCACCAGTCGTCGTAGTCGTGGCCGCCGAACCATTCACCCGGGTCCATGAAGTCGAACATCCCGCTGGCCGCAACCGGCTGGGACACTCCGGAGGCCGCCACGGCCAGCAACGCCGCCAGCGCCCCGGCACCTGCCTTGAACGTCTTGGTCGTCATCACAATCACCTCGTCGTTTTCAAAACCCGCTGTCCATCCACGATCGTTTCCACCGCCTCGCCACCCGGCGTACGCTCAGCCCTTCGGCATCGCGGAAGGTGTCTTTGTGCCCCCGGAGCCCGTCGGCGCGGCAGGAGCCGTAGGCGCCGTACCCTCGGGATAGCAGTACAAGTGAGTCTTCGTCTCGGGCGTGCTCACGTAGGTTACCAGACAGGCCATGCCGCTCTCGGCATCCTTGATCTTGCGCACGATGAGATCGCCCTCACGCAGGTACGACGCCTGGTAGAGCCCCCCGCGTTTGCCCGCCGTGGAGTCGTAGCACAGGATGTCCGGCTTGGTCTTGTCCGTCTGCACGTAGGAAACCAGACACACCTTCATGTTGGCCGGATCCACGATGCGGAAGACGTGCAGATCGCCCTCGTGCAGGTGACCGGCCTCGGAAATCTCGCCCTTGAACTTGTACTGGTAAGGATAGCAAGCCACGGCCGGCGAAGTTCCGGGGGTGCTCACGTAGCCCACCACGCAGTTCATGCGGTTCTTATGATCGACGACCTTGCGCACGATCAACTCCTCGGACTTGATGTGCCCCACCTGGGTGAGGTCGGCGCCGAAGCCCGAACTGGCGTTGTAGCACTGGATCACGGGCGAAGTGCCGGAGGTACGGATGTAGAATGCAAGGCAGGTCTTGTTGGCCCCCAGATCCGTGATGTTGCGGATCACCAGATCCCCCTCGACCATCTTGCCCGTCTGGACCACCAACGTGGGTTCGAACTCGCCGGCGGCGACGAGGAACGGAAACAGGGCGAACAGCCCGAGCCATCTTTTCATGTGTGGTCTCCCGAGTGCCGGATCCTGGGCGTTAGAGTCGTAAATGATGGCGTGAGGGGCCGCATCGGGCAAGGGACCGGATCAAATTTCCCTCGGGTGGGGAAACCTTGCGGGGTTTTGGCACTCGCGCGCGGGTTTCTGCATACTCCCTGACCCTGTCGGCCCTCACTTCCCGGAGCGCAGCGGCATGGATGACCCCCTCGTCGACCCGCCAGAACGTCTGCCCATGACACCCGTCCTCATCGAGCGCCCGGCGCCAACCTCCCACACCCCGCCCCGGCGCGTGAATCCGGCGCCCCCAGGCGATACCCCATGAACACCGCAGCCTCCCAGCCGGGCACCGATCCCACGATCCTCTGGACCATCCTGGCCTACATCGCGGCCATGACGATCATCGGGCTACTGGCCTGGCGGCGCACCGCCGATCTGTCCGATTTCATCCTCGGCGGACGGCGACTCGGACGCTGGGTCACGGCGCTGAGCGCCGAGGCCTCCGACATGAGCGGCTGGCTGCTGCTCGGGTTGCCGGGCTTCGCCTACGCTTCGGGGCTGGAGGCCGCTTGGCTGGCGGGCGGCCTGCTCGTCGGAACCTGGCTCAACTGGCGATTCATGGCCGCGCCCCTGCGCAAGGCCACCGAACGCGCCGGAAACGCCCTGACCCTGCCCGACTATCTGGAACGTCGTTTCGCCGATCCGAGCCGGTGGCTGCGGCTGGTCTCGGCAACCTTCATCCTGTTCTTTTTCACCTTCTACACGGGCTCCGGCCTGGCCGCCGGCGCGCGCCTGTTCGAGACCGTCTTCGGACTGGAATATCACGCAGCGCTGGGTGTGGGGGCCGCCGCCGTGCTCGCCTACACCTTTCTCGGCGGCTTCCTCGCCGTCTCCTGGACGGACCTGATCCAAGGGCTGCTGATGCTCTTCGCGCTCCTGCTGGTACCGGTGGCGATGCTGGACGAGATGGGCGGATGGGCGCAGACCGCCACACGTATCGGCCAAGTCAACCCGGCGCTCCTCGACCCCTTGACCGATACATCCGGCCAGCCACTCGGCCTGATCGCCGTGCTCTCCCTGCTGGGCTGGGGACTGGGCTATTTCGGCCAGCCCCACATCCTTGCCCGCTTCATGGCCATCCACCGCATCGACGAGCTCGGACCCGCGCGGCGCATCGCCGTCGGCTGGGTGACACTCACCCTGACGGGCGCCACCCTGGTAGGCCTGCTGGCCGTGCCGCATCTGCATCCTCCCCTGGAAGGCCCCGAGACCGAGAAGGTGTTCATCCACCTGGTGGGCCTCCTGTTCCATCCACTGCTGGCCGGCGTGCTCCTGTCGGCGATCCTGGCCGCGGTCATGAGCACGGCGGACTCCCAGCTCCTGGTGGCCTCCTCGGCCCTGACCGAAGACTTCTACCGGCCCTTCCTGCGTCCGCAGGCCACGCAGCGCGAACTCGTGTGGGTGGGTCGTGCCACCGTGGCGGGCATTGCGCTGCTGGCCATGGCCTTGGCCTGGGATCCGCAAAGCAAGGTGCTCGATCTGGTCGCTTATGCGTGGGCGGGCTTCGGCGCCGCCTTCGGCCCGACTTTGCTCCTGTCCCTGTACTGGAAAGGCATGACGCGCCAAGGCGCTCTGGCCGGGCTCCTCGCCGGTGGACTCACGGTGATCGTCTGGAAGCAGCTCGAGGGCGGCTGGTTCGACCTCTACGAGCTGGTGCCCGGCTTCGCCCTGTCCACCGCCGCCATCGGGCTCGTCAGCCGCCTCACACGGCCGCGACCGGCTCGGCGCACGGAATGAAGGCCCCCGGTCAGGCCCTGAACACGACAGACGTGAAAACCCCGCGGTCGGTTTCCCGGCCGCGGGGTCCGGCTTTGGCGGAGAGGGAGGGATT
>JALSSO010000024.1 GCA_026984215.1 Gammaproteobacteria bacterium
AGCAACAGCGGACCGGGCTATGGTGGCCCCGGTGGTCCGGGCCCCCAGGCCGGCCCCAGCCCCCAGCAGATGCAGCAGATGATGATGCAGCGGCGGATGATGCAAGGCCCCGGTGGTCCGGGCCCCCAGGCCGGCCCCAGCCCCCAGCAGATGCAGCAGATGATGATGCAGCGGCGGATGATGCAGGGACCGGGCGGACCCCAGGGCGGCCCCAGCCCGCAGCAGATGCAGCAGATGATGCAGCGGCGGATGATGCAGGGACCGGGCGGACCCCAGGGCGGCCCCAGCCCGCAGCAGATGATGCAGCGGCGGATGATGCAGGGACCGGGCGGTCCCCAGGGCGGCCCCGGTGGTCCAGGCTCCCAGGCCGGCCCCAACCCGCAGCAGATGCAGCAGATGATGATGCAGCGGCGGATGATGCAGGGACCGGGCGGACCCCAGGGCGGCCCCGGCGGACCGGGCCCCCAGGCCGGCCCCAGCCCCCAGCAGATGCAGCAGATGATGATGCAGCGGCGGATGATGCAGGGACCGGGCGGACCCCAGGGCGGCCCCGGTGGTCCGGGTCCCCAGGCCGGCCCCAGCCCCCAGCAGATGCAGCAGATGATGATGCAGCGGCGGATGATGCAAGGCCCCGGTGGTCCGGGCCCCCAGGCCGGCCCCAACCCGCAGCAGATGCAGCAGATGATGCAGCGGCGGATGATGCAGGGCCCCGGCGGTCCTGGTGGTCCGTCCAGTTAGACGGATGTGCGTGCGGCGTCGGACTTGCGGCGCCGCACGCAGCACCACTCGCCCGCCTGCGTCGTTCGCGGAAGACCGGGTGGTGCAGCGGCGCGTAATGGGCCTGCGGACACCCGATCATCCTCTGCTTGCTCAGCGGGTGTGTTGCCTTTATGTAATCACCGGTGGGCACGCTCGCGTTCCCGACCGGACGGACAAGCCACGGCATCACAGCTGCGTTCCGGCTGCCAGCGCACTGTCCCGCGGCGCGCCGTGCCGTGACGGGCATGTGCGCCCCACCGAAGGCGATACAACGTCGAGGGGATTGCAAAAGAGACACCCAGGCCGAGCAGGGGCCAGACATAATTCTCCACCGCCCACAGCGGCGTTCCTTCGAACACACCCAGTGCCGCCAACCCGGCCGTACCGGCCAACACGGCCCCGATCGCATCCAGAATCCGCCACCCCGACATCGACCCCGTCCCTGCGGTCCGCTGCTTTTCCATCGTCTTTGATCGCGCCTTGGGAGATGTGGGTGGAATCAGCTTAGGCGGCTTGCCGCATCACACCAATGCCCGCACATCCGAGTGCCCCCGGTTTCCCGACGACCGGAACCGGACCGGCTAGACGTGCGCTCGGACCCCCGTCCCGCCTTCCGTACGCCACCGGTCGCTGCCGGGGTGCACTGGTCCGCGGGACACAGTCTTGGGCTAAGATATCTGGTATACACAACATGTTGTGGACCGATCCGCACGTCGGGTCCCAAGGAAACCGGGAGGAAGGGTCTGGCTGCCTTCGGGGTACATCTTGCGGTAGGGGTGGCTGCCAGCGGTCTGGCAGCCACCACGGTTTATCTCGCAGGGCTCGCCTCCCCGGCCGACATGTTGTTGTACATGACCCTGGGTATCGGCGGAAGCCTGGCACCCGACCTCGATTCGGACCGCTCAGCCCCGGTTCGTGTGCTCTTCACGACGATCTCCCTCTCGGCGGCCTTCCTGGTATTGTTCCTGGCCGCCGACCACTTCCATTCCGTGGCCGAACTGGTGCTCATCTGGGTAGTGAGTTTCCTGGGATTCCGGTGGGCGGGCTTCGCCGTTGTGGTGCGGCTCACCCAGCATCGCGGCATCTTCCACTCCGTGCCGGCAGCGGTGTTGGCGGGGGCTGCCACCGCCGCGCTCGGCCACCACCTGGCGCGCTGGAATCCGATGGAGGCCTGGCTCGCGGGCGCCTTCGTCACTTTCGGCTATGGGGTCCATCTCGCGTTGGACGAACTGTACAGCCTCAACTTGTTCGGGAGCCGTGCGAGGCGCTCCTTCGGTTCCGCGCTCAAGCTCTGGTCCCCTCGCAGCGGCACCGCCACCGTCGCCGTCTACGTACTGTGCCTCGCCGCCCTGAGCCTGGCACCCGATCCGAGGCCCATGATCACTCGGGTCTTGTCCGCCGCGACCTCCGCCTCATGGTGGCCGGACAACGGCTGGTTTTCCGGCCGCGCGAAGGACGTGCCGCCCCACAGGGGCGACAGCGCCGTGGCGCTCCTGCTTCGCGCGGAGGCGCTGTTCCGGCTGGACCGCGCCCATGAGAACCCTGGACCTTGAAAGCCGCCTCTCGGCCGCCGGGACGGGCGGCTCGGAGCCGGGTGCACATCGGGTCCCGGCGCGATATACTGTAAACATTACCAGACTACCTTTCGGGTCATGCGACCGCTCACCCGCCGCCAGGCCGAGATTCTGGCCTACATTCGGGAACGGATTCATGAGGAAGGGGTCCCGCCCACGATCATGGAGATCGGCACGGCCATGGGCATCAGCTCACCCAATGGCGTGAGGGACCATCTAAAGGCGCTCGCCCGCAAGGGTGCCATCGAGCTGGTGCCCGGCGTGGCGCGCGGAATCCGACTGCGTGGCGAGGCCGATCCGGGGCTTCCCATCGTGGGTCGGGTCGCGGCGGGAAGCCCCATACTGGCCGAGCCGCACATCGAGGGGCGACTGCGGCTGGGACCCGCAATGTTCGAGCCGCGCGCCGATTTTCTCCTGCGTGTCCAGGGCATGAGCATGCGCGATGCGGGTATCCTGGACGGTGATCTGCTCGCCGTGCATCGCACCGTGGAGGTGCGCAACGGCCAGATCGTCGTGGCCCGCGTGGACGGCGAGGTTACCGTCAAACGCCTGAGGATGCAGGGCCCCGTGGCTCTGCTCGTGCCCGAGAACCCAGAGTTCGACACGATCCGCATCGACACCCGGGAAACCGACCTGTGCATCGAAGGGGTCGTGGTGGGAGTGATCCGCCGCGAACACATCTGATCCGTTTCATCCGGGCACGGCCTCGGCGGGGCGGGCTTCGTACTCGTAGCAAATCCGCCGCGTGTCGTCCGCGTCGAGCGTAACCCCGGTCAGGCCGCAGCGATATGCCCCGCGCTCGCCGGTCAGATGCCGGCAATTCCGGCACTGTCCGAACATCCGGCGTCCATGGGCGTCCTGCAGGTGGATCAGCAGGCGCATGAGCGTGGCGGTCACGCCGCGCACGGAGGCCGAATCCAACCCTGCGTCGTCCGCCCCGCGCCCCCCGGCTCCGGCACAGCGGCGGAGAACCACGCGCCCTTCGCGGGTGAGACGCACATGAACCTTGCGCCGGTCCTGCGCATCGGGAAGCTTGCGCACCAGCCCGCGCGCCTCTATCTGGCGGATGGATTGCGAAACGCTGCCCTTGGTGATCCCGAGATAGGCGGCGATGGCGACGGGCGTGTCGCTGAACCGGTTGCAGCGGTAGAGATAGTCCAGGATTTCGAGGTGCACGGGCTGCAAGCCATGCGCAGCAGCGCATTCGCGCTGGACCGCGCGCAGCACCCCGCCGAGTCGCTCGATCAGTTCCAGAAGCCTGTGCAGCTCCGTATCCATCGCCAGATGGTATCGCGTCAATACCACCTGGACCAGCCTTCATCCTCAGACTATAGTACCGATGAAAGTTAACGTATCGACTCGATACTATTTGGGAGGTGGAGGATGAAAAGACGTCTACTCTCGGGGCTCGTTCTCCTGACGGTCGCGCCCGCGTTCGCCGCGGAGTCGGTCCCCTATCCGGCGGGTTATCGTGACTGGTATCACGTGAAGTCGATGGTGATCCTCCCGGGGCACCCGCTGGAAAAGCCGTTTGCGGGTATCCATCATGTGTACGCCAATGACGCCGCCCGGCGGGGGCTGGAAAGCGGCCATTTCGCACCCGGCGCGGTGCTGGTGTTCGACCTGCTGGAGGCACGGCAGGAGGGGCACGCCATCACCGAGGGGCCGCGCAAGCTGGTCGGGGTGATGGTCCGGGATCCGCAACACCATGCGGACACCGGCGGCTGGGGGTTCGAGGGATTCGCCGGCGACAGCGAGACACGGCGGCTGACCCGGAACGGCGGGCGGTCCTGTTTCGAATGCCACCGGCAGGCGGAAGACCACGAATACGTGTTCACTCGGCTACGCGATTGATCCGGGTCGACCCTGCGCCGTCCGCCACGCGCCCGGGCGGCGCGGCGGGCCGTTGGTATGGAAGGGCTACGGAGCCGTGGCCGTGCCGCTCAGCTTCCTGAGCGCGCCCCGCATCTTGTTCACCACGGCCTCGCAGCCCGTGGCGTGATGGCGGGCGGCGATCCAGCCAGGGTCGTCGTAGCTCAGCCACACCTTGCCGTGGGCGTCCTCCCAGACCAGGGCCTTCATCGGCAGGTCCAGGGCCACCCGCGGGCTGCAGTGCATGAGCCGGGTGCCCACCTTGGGGTTACCGAAGACGAGCAACACCGTGGGACGCAGCTCCAAGCCCACCTTGCGGGCCCCGGCGGCGTGGTCGATACGATCGAACACGTGCAGCCCGGCCGCTCGTACCGCTGTCTCCAACCGGTCCACGGTAGTGGGTACGTCATGGGCGCTCGGCACCGTGACCACCCCGTCCTGCTGCGCGGCCTGGACCACGGCCCCCACGGCACAAAGCATCAGAAAACCGATCAGCGCTGACCCGTGATGCATCGTTCCTCCCTTGGCGTGCTGCGGCGGAACGCTCCGCCGGATGCAATACGGAAACGGCAACGCACCGGACGCGCTCAGTCCAGATGCTCGAGGATGGCGCGGCGCACCTGTTCCAGCGTGGCCTCCACCGTGAGCAAGGCCCCTTGGCTCTGGCGGATGGCGGTGTCCGGGTCCTTGAGGCCGTGACCGGTGAGCGTGCAGACGATCTTGCTTCCCTCGGAGATCTTTCCAGCGCGCAGGTCGCGCAGCGCCCCGGCCAGCGAAGTGGCCGAGGCCGGCTCGCAGAACACGCCCTCCTTCTCGGCGAGGAGCTTCTGGGCGGCGAGGATCTCCTCGTCGCTGCAGTCGTCGAACCAGCCCCCGGATTCCTTCTGCACCGCCCAGGCCTTGTCCCAGCTCTGGGGGTGACCGATGCGGATGGCGGTGGCCACGGTCTCGGGCGTGTCCACCATCTCGCCGCGCACGAACGGGTTGGCCCCCCGGGCCTGGTAGCCCACCATCACCGGGCGGCTGTTGACGATCCCATGCTCGAAGTATTCGGTGTACCCCATCCAATGGGCGGTGATGTTGCCGGCGTTGCCCACCGGCAGGCAGTGGTAGTCGGGGGCGAACTCCAGCTCCTCGACGATCTCGAAGGCGGCGGTCTTCTGCCCCTGGAGCCGATAGGGATTGATGGAGTTGACGATGGTGACGGGGGCATGGTCGGCCACCTCCTTGACCAGGCGCATCCCGTCGTCGAAGTTGCCCTTGATCTGCACCACGACCGCACCGTGCATCATGGCCTGGGCGAGCTTGCCCAGGGCGATCTTGCCGTCCGGGATCAGGACGAAGGCGGTGATGCCGGCGCGCGCCGCATAGGCGGCCGCCGAGGCCGAGGTATTGCCCGTGGAGGCGCAGATGATCGCCCGGCTGCCCTCCTCCACCGCGCGGGTCACGGCCATGGTCATGCCGCGGTCCTTGAACGAGCCGGTGGGGTTGAGCCCCTCGAACTTGACGTAGATGTCCACCTCCCGGCCCACCTCGCGGGGGATGTTGTTGAGTCGGATCAGGGGCGTGTTGCCCTCGCCCAGGCTGATGACGCGCGTGTCGTCGTGCACCGGCAGGCGGTCGCGGTACTTTTCGATCAGTCCGGTATAGCGGGCTCGGAACGGCATGACTCGACTCCTGGTTCGTTTCAGCGCAGGCTTTCGACGCGGATCCGGCGCACCGGCGCGGTGATGGTGGGCAGCGCCTCGATGCGACGGATGGCCTCGTTCATGCGCCGCTCCACGGTGCGGTGGGTGAGCAATACGATGGGGACATCCCGCGCGCCGGGCTCGGGTTCCTTCTGAAGGATCGCCTCGATGCTCACCTCCAGCTCGCCGAGGATCCGGGTCACGTCGGCCAGCACGCCGGGCCGGTCGACGGCGCGCAGGCGCAGATAATAGGCCGTCTCCACGTCGTCCATGCCCCGGATGGGCAGATCGGTGATGGCATCCGGTTGGAAGGCGAGATGGGGCACCCGGTTGCCCGGATCGGTGGTCATCACCCGCACCACGTCCACCAAGTCCGCCACCACCGCCGAGGCGGTGGGATCGGCCCCCGCGCCGGCGCCGTAGTAGAGCGTCGGGCCGACCGCGTCGCCGGTGACCAGCACGGCATTCATCACGCCGTCCACGTTCGCGATGAGGCGGCGGTGCGGGATCAAGGTGGGGTGTACCCGCAGCTCCACCGCCCCGTCGCTGCGCCGCGCGATCCCCAAGTGCTTGATGCGGTAGCCCAGCTCGGCGGCGTAGGCCACGTCCTCGGCGGTGATGGCGGAGATCCCCTCCGTGTACACCTTCTTGAACTGGAGCGGGATGCCGAAGGCGATGGAGGCCAGGATGGTGAGCTTGTGGGCGGCGTCGATGCCCTCCACGTCGAAGGTGGGATCGGCCTCGGCATAGCCCAGGCGCTGGGCCTCGGCCAGCACGTCTTCGAAGCTGCGCCCCTTGTCGCGCATCTCCGTGAGGATGAAATTACCGGTGCCGTTGATGATGCCGGCCAGCCACAGGATGGTGTTCCCCGCCAGCCCCTCGCGGATGGCCTTGATGATGGGTATGCCGCCGGCCACCGCCGCCTCGAAGGCGACCATGACACCCCGCTCCTGGGCGCGGGCGAAGATTTCGTTGCCGTGCAGTGCGATGAGCGCCTTGTTGGCCGTGACCACGTGCTTGCCTTGCGCGATGGCCCGAAGCACCAGCTCGCGGGCGAGCGTGTCTCCGCCGATGAGCTCGACGACGATCTGAACCTCGGGGTCGTCGACCACGGCGCCGGCGTCGTGGGTGAGCCGGATGGCCTCGGTGTCGCACGGCCGCGGCCGCGAGGGATCGCGGGCGGCGGCGGCCACCACCTCGATGCCGCGCCCGGCGCGCCGGGCGATCTCCTCGGCGTTGCGCCGCAGCACGTCCACCGTGCCGCAACCCACGGTACCCAACCCCAACAGCCCCACTTTGACCGGTTCCACCTGTCCCCCCTCGTCAGGAAAAGTCCTGTCGGAACATGCGGCGGATGCCGCGCAGTGCCTGGCGCGTGCGGTGTTCGTTCTCGATCAGGCTGAAGCGGACGTGATCATCTCCGTACTGGCCGAATCCCACCCCCGGCGACACCGCCACTTTGGCCTCGGACAGCAGCTTCTTGGAGAATTCCAGCGAACCCATTGCACGGTACGGCTCCGGGATCGGGGCCCAGACGAACATGGTCGCCCGGGGTTTGTCCACCGGCCAGCCCAGCCCATTGAGGCCGTCGCAGAGCACGTCGCGCCGGCGCCGGTAGTTCTCACGGATCTCGTCCACGCACTCCTGGGGGCCCTCCAGCGCCCAGATCGCCGCCACCTGGATGGGCGTGAACATGCCGTAGTCCAGGTACGATTTGATGCGCGCCAGGGCCGCGACCAGCGTCCGGTTGCCCACCATGAAGCCCACCCGCCAGCCCGGCATGTTGTAGGTCTTGGACAGCGAGTAGAACTCCACCGCCACCTCGCGCGCGCCCGCCACCTGCAGGATGGAGGGGGCTTGGTAGCCGTCGAAGACGATCTCGGCGTAAGCGATGTCGTGCACCACCCAGATCTGATGCTCGCGGGCGATGTCCACCACCCGTTCGAAGAAGCCGAGCTCCACGCACTGCGTGGTGGGATTGCCCGGAAAATTCAGCACCAGCATCTTGGGCTTGGGCCAGGCGTCCTTGATCGCCTTTTCCAGCTCCGCGAAGAAGTCCACCTCCGGGCGCATGGGGAGATAGATCACCTCCGCGCCCGCGATGATGCACCCGTAGGGGTGGATCGGATAGGCCGGATTGGGCACTACCACGGCATCGCCTGGTCCCAGGGTGGCCAACGCCAAATGGGCCAGACCCTCCTTGGAGCCGATGGTCACGATGGCCTCGGACTCCGGGTCCAGCTCCACGTCGAATTTGCGTTGGTACCACTGACAGATGGCGCGGCGCAGCCGCGGGATGCCACGCGACAGCGAATAGCGGTGGGTGTCCTTGCGCCGGGCCGCCTCCACCAGCTTCTCGACGATGTGCGCTGGCGCGGGCTGGTCCGGATTGCCCATGCCGAAATCGATGATGTCCTCGCCGCGGGAACGGGCCGCCGCCTTCAGCTCGTTGACGATGTTGAAGACATAGGGCGGCAGGCGCCTGATTCTCGGAAAATCGTCGATCAACGGGGATGTTCCTGGTTGCGCATGCGGACGTGTCCGGACCTCCACCTGGGACGGACGAAAGCGGCATATAATACGCGAAGGTTCACTTGGCCCAAAGGCACCGATGCAGTTCGCACAGGAGTTCGGCGACGCGCGTTACCGCATCCGCGGCTACGATCACAGCGGCGTTCGAGTCAACGACACGGTGTACCGCAAGAGCCTGTGGCTCACCCCCGACGAGCTGCACGCGGACTGGCCGGTGCGCCACGTCGACGGCCTGGACGAGACGGCCTTCTCCGCACTGCTGGAAGGCGAACCCGAGGTGGTCGTCATCGGCACGGGATGGCACTGCTGTCCGCCCCGCCCCCAGTGGTTGCGTTTCTTCGCGGGGCGGGGCGTGGGCGTGGAATTCATGGACACCCCGGCCGCCTGCCGGACCTTCAATGTGCTGATGGCCGAGGGGCGTCGTGTGGCCTGCGGCCTGATCGTCGAGCCGCCGCAGGCGCGTTGAGCGTGGGCGGCCCGCCCGCCGACCATCACCCCAGCAGCACGTCGCCCGTGTAGCCCCGCGCCTCCAACATGCGGCGCAGTCGGCGCAAGGCGTCGATCTGGATCTGGCGCACCCGCTCGCGGGTGACCCCCAACTCCCGGCCGACCTCCTCCAGTGTCGCCCGCTCGTGGCCCTGCAGGCCGAATCGGCGCACCAGCACCGCACGCTGTTTCTCGTCCAGCTCGTCGAGCAACGCGTCGATGTGGGCGGAGAGATCCTCGTCCTGGACCAGATCCAGCGGCTGCGGATTCTCCTCGTCGGGGATCAGATCGAGCAGCGGCCGCTCGGTGTCCCGCGTCAGGGGCTGGTCCATGGAGGTCACCCGCTCGGACAGGTTGAGCAGGGTTTCCACCTCGCCGGCGGGGCGTTCCATGGCACGGGCGATCTCACCCGTGGTGGGCTCGTGCTCCAGCTCCTGGGCGAGCCGGCGGGCCACCCGCATGTAGGTATTGAGCTCCTTGAGGACGTGGATGGGCAGGCGGATGGTGCGCGTCTGGTTCATGATGGCCCGCTCGATGGTCTGGCGGATCCACCAGGTGGCGTAGGTGGAGAAGCGGAAGCCTTTGTCCGGGTCGAACTTCTCCACCGCCCGGATCAGGCCGAGGTTGCCCTCCTCGATGAGGTCCGCCAGGGCCAGCCCCCGGTTCATGTAGCGTCGCGCGATCTTGACCACCAGTCGGAGGTTGCATTCGATCATCTTCCGGCGGCCGGCCTCCACGCCGCGACGGGCCAGACGACCGTAGTGGCGTTCCTCCTCGGGCGTCAACAGCGGCGAGAACTCGATCTCGCTGAGATAGAGGCGGGTGGCATCCAGCTCCCGGCGGAAACGGGAATCCTCATCGCGGCGCGCCGCTCTGTGCCGCACGTCGTCCTCCGGAGGCAGTGGAACTTCCAAGCCCGGTTCGTCCGAAACCGGCTCATCGGCCGCGGAACCGTCCACGGTGGGCTCCGGCTCGGCATCCGCTTCTTCTTTCCATCCTTCCTTCATGGCGGCGGGCCCGCGGGTCATCGCCGGGGCAGGAACTTCAGGGGATCCACCGGCCTGCCGTTGCGTCGGATCTCGAAGTGCAGCTTTGGACGGTCGGTGCCGGTGGCGCCCAGCTCTGCGATCTTCTGCCCCTTGCGCACACGGTCACCTTCTTTGACCAGCAATCTGCGGTTGTGTGCGTAGGCGCTGAGATAGTTCTTGTTGTGTTTGATGATGATAAGCGCGCCGTATCCGCGAAGTCCACTGCCCGCATAGACCACGCGGCCGGCGGCCGCCGCGCGTACCGGTTGGCCGGGTCGGCCAGCGATGTCGATGCCCTTGCGTCCGGGGCTGTCCGGCTTGAAACTGCGCAGGATCCGGCCCTCGGTGGGCCAGCTCCAGGACAGACCCGCGCCCGTCGCAACGCCCCGCTTCGCCGGCGTGGACCGCCCGGCGCCGGGCTTCGCCTTGGCCGATGTCCGGGTGATCTTCTTCTTGGCCGGCACTCGTGACCGGGCCGTGTGGGGCTTGACCGAGGAGCGGGATGGACTCGCTTTCCCGGCCGGCGGATACAGCCGGATGCGCTGGCCGGGATAGATGCGGTAGGGCGGCCGGATGCCGTTCCATCGGGCCACCCGACGGTAATCCAGGTTGTAGCGGAACGAGATGCCGTAGAGCGTGTCGCCCCTTTGCACGATGTGGTAGGCGGGCGGGGCGGCGGTGTACGTGCGCGCGTGCCTCGGGCCGCTGGCACAGCCCGCACCGACGGCGAGCCACAGCAGGAGCAGCCCTGCGATCAGTGCGCGAACTGAAACCAGGTGATGACCGCCACCACCAGTGCCACTGTCGCCCATCCCAGCCACTCGATGTACCGTCGTATGGTCGGCTCCATGCGGGGCCCCGCCCAGGACAAGAGCCAGGCCACCAGGAAAAACCGCATGCCCCGCCCGATCAGGGATACCATGGCGAACCCGGCGACGTTGAGCGTGAGCGCCCCCGCCGTGATCGTGAAGAGCTTGTAGGGGATGGGCGAGAAGCCTGCGGCGAACACCACCCACAGCCCCCAGCGGCCGAACCACGCCCGCGCGGTCTGGTAACTCTCCCAGTAGCCGGCCGCGTGCAGCCAGGGCTCCACGACGCTCAGCGCGAAATACCCGATGGCGTAACCGAACAATCCGCCCAACACCGAAGCCAGCGTGGTGACGGTCGCAAGCCGCAGCGCCTTGCCCGGCCGGCGCACCACCATCGGCGCCAGCATCACGTCCGGGGGGACCGGGAAGAACGACGATTCGGCGAAGCTGAGCGCGGCCAGGTAGGCCTCCGCCCGGGGCCGACCGGCCCAGTGCATCACCCGCTCATACAGCGGGCCGAAGATGCGCAGCCTGGCCCGCCGCCCGGTGGCGGCGCTCACGAGACGCCACCGTCGTGAACCAGCGGCACGAAATGGACCGGCTGCAGCCTGCGGCAGCCGAAGCGAACCCCCTCGCGCCGGATGCACAGGAGCTGTTGCGGCTGGCCGTGGCCCCCCACGGGGATCACCAGGGTGCCGCCCTCGGCCAGTTGCTCCAGCAGCGGAGGGGGCACCCGTTCGGCCGCCGCCGTGACCAGGATGGCCTCGTAGGGCGCGTACTGCGCCCAACCCCAGGAGCCGTCGGACAGGTGGTAGCGCACGTTGTGCAGGCCAAGTCCGCGCACGACGTTGCGCGCCCGCATGGACAGGGTTCGGATCCGTTCCACCGTATAGACCTTGGGGACGAGCCGGGCGAGCACGGCGGTCTGATAGCCAGAGCCCGTGCCCACCTCCAGCACGCGCTCGGGAACGCCGCCGGCCAGCAGCGCCTCGGTCATCCTGGCCACGGTGAGGGGTTGCGAGATGGTCTGGCCCTGGCCGATGGGCAGGGAGGTGTTGGCATAGGCGCGACTGGCCAGGGCCTCGTCGACGAACAGGTGCCGTGGGACCCAGCGCAGGGCCGACAGGACGCGCTCGTCACGGATGCCCAGCTCGCGCAGCCGGTCCACCATGCGGTCCCGGGCCCCCTGTGACGTCATGCCGATCCCGCGAATCACGCGCTCACCGAGCAAGTTCCCGCCTCCCTCGCGTCATGGCGCCAGACCGGCCACCCACGTCTCCAGCGTGCGCAGGGCATTATACCGGGTGAGATCGACCTGCAGCGGTGTCACCGACACGCGGCCTTGCCGGACGGCATGGAAGTCGGTTCCCGGCCCGGCGTCCTGCTCGGGGCCCGCCGCGCCCACCCAGTAGCAGACCCGGCCGCGAGGGTCCACGGAGCGCACCACGGGTTCGGCCTTGTGTCGGAATCCGAGCCGGGTGGTGGCAAAACCCCTCAGGCCCTCCCGCACCCGGTCCGGGACGTTGACGTTCAGGATGAAATCGCCGGGCAGCGGTTCGGCCTCCAGGTGCCGGACCATGGACACGGCCACCGCGGCGGCGGTCTCGTAGTGCACCGGGTCGGAAGCGGCCAGCGAGAGCGCCATGGCCGGCTTGCCCAGGAACCGGCCCTCGATGGCGCCGGCCACCGTGCCCGAATACAGGACGTCGTCGCCCAGGTTCGCCCCGGCATTGATACCCGAGATCACCATGTCCGGCTCTTCGTCCAGCAGCCCGGTGATCGCCAGGTGCACACAGTCGGTGGGGGTGCCGTCCACGGAGTAGAACCCGTTGGGCTGGCGCTGCACGCGCAGCGGGCGATCCAGGGTCAGCGAATTGCTGGCCCCACTGCGGTTGCGGTCGGGGGCCACCACGGTCACGCGTGCCACGCGGCGCAGGGCCTCGGCCAGACAACGGAGGCCCGGCGCGAGGTGCCCGTCATCGTTGGAAACCAGGATGTGCATGCGAAGCGTTTACAATGAGATTCCGTGTCCCGCCCGGAGGCGCCCCGATGGAACGAGACAAGACCGCCGAATCGTTCGCCGATCTGGTCCCGGGCGTGCGCCGGCTGCCCTGCGACCGCGTGGAGCCCTACCGCAGGCGCCCTGCCCCCGTGCCCCGACAGCGCATGCTGGACGAGCAGCGCGTGCTCCGCCAATTGGCCGAGGCCCCGTTCCAGGCCAGCGACGTGCTGCCCGGGGCCCCAGAACAGTATCACCGTCCCGGCGTGCGCAAGGCCATGCTGCGCAAACTGCGCCGCGGGCAGTACACCATCGAGGCGGAGCTGGACCTGCACGGCTACACCCGGCAGCAGGCGCGCGAGGCATTGTACGACTTCGTGCGCGAGGCCGCTTACCGGGGCCTGCGTTGCGTGCGGATCGTTCACGGCAAGGGACGCCGGTCCGACAACCGGGGGCCCGTGCTCAAACCCGCCGTGGCGGCCTGGCTGCGCCGCTGCGACGACGTGCTCGCCTACACCTCGGCCCGGCCCGTGGACGGGGGCACCGGTGCCTTGTACGTGCTACTGCGCCGCGCGTTCTGAGGCCGCGCCGGATAGCAGTCCGTTGGACTTCCACGCGCGGCGGCCTCGCCGACGAGTTCCGCCAGCAGCGCCGTGGCGTATACCCCGGGCGGCAGAACGAAATCGAGCCGCAAGCTCGCCGTCTGGTTCTCTTCGTATTCCCAGCACAGTTCCCGCGCCTGGGCCACCAACGGGCGGCGCCCGGGGGGCATGCGGGTCCGTGCCAGACCGTCACGCAACGCAGCGAATCGCGCAGCCACCGCCGCCTCCAGGGCCGCGGCCGCACCGCTCACCGCCGCTTCGCCCTCCCCCCAAAGCGGGCCGGTGGGCAACCCCTCGGCATCGGGAACATCGCCGTCGATGAGCCGCCTCCAGCACCCAGAATCCACACGGCGAGCCAGGACGTGGTTGAAGATCCAGGCCCGCGCCGCCGAGATCCACAGCCCCCGCAAGTGGCGGTTTGGCTCCGGTTCGGAGGCCCGGAACAGCCTGGCGGCCCGGGTCACGTTGCGAAAATTGCGCCCGAACCGTTGCGGGCCGAAATAATTCGGGAACCCTTCGCGCGCGATCTGTTCCAGGCGGGCTTCCACCCGCGGGAAGGTGCAATCCGCTTCGCGCAGTCGGATCACGAACCGGTTGCCCGTGTGCATGCCCCGCCGCAACTTGCGGACACAGCGCACCCGTTCCAACACCTCGAGGCCGTCCGGCAAGCGGTCGAACCGGGGCTCGGGGCGGCGCCGCAACCACAGGCTGAACCATTGAGTCGCAACGGCGTTGCGGTCCTTCAGTCCAGAGTAACCCACTTCGCGAATGCGCAACCCCGCCGCCCGGGCCAGCACGCGCGCCGCATCGGCGGTGTTCCAGCCCCGCTTGCGCACCCGGATCCACAAGTGCTCTCCGGCCGGATCAGGCACCACGGGACAACGTTCTTCCACCACGAAGTCCTCGGGGCATGCGCGAACCCGCGCGGAGATCACGGGCGCACCGGCACCCGGCGGGAAACGCACCATCACTTCCGGCCCTTCCCCCCCGCTCGCGATGAGTCGGCGCGGGGCTCGAAGCGGACCACCCGGGCCTTGGGGGGAGTCTGCTCGGTGCCCTCCAGCGGGGGCAGGTCGAACACGCGCCAGCCATGGATCATGGCGGACACGTCGCAGCGCCGGGCGCGCAGCTCGTGCAGGACCACGGCCACCAGGTGGAACCCGAACACGGCCACCAGCACTTCGGCGAGCCCGGCGTGCCAGGCGCGCACCACGGCGTCCTCCCCCCAGCCCTGAAGCAGGACCACACCCAATCCCGCCTGCGCCGCCAGAGCCAGGATCCACAAGAGGTAGATGGGCGCCCAGAAGGGGTTGTGGGCGAACCACCGCGGCAGGTCGAGCCGCCCGAAGCTGAGATAGAACTTGAGCATTTCGGGCACGGCGCGCAGCCGATCCGCCGAGGGCCACAGCGCCCGCCACCCACCCACGGCCGGATGGGCGACGAGCACCCAGATCCGCAGTGCCACCCCGGCCAGCAGGGGGTAGGACGCCAGCACGTGGAAGTCCGCAGGCGCCTCGCCCAGATAGCGCCCCGAGCGAAGGATCCAGCCGGTGGTCATCAGCACGAGAAATCCGCCCGCCACGAGCCAGTGCGCCACGCGCACCGATGCGGGCCACACCTTGACAAGAAAGATCGAATTGGGCTTCATGGGACGCATCGTGTCCATGGTTCACGGGCCCTCCCTTCGGTGAGACTGTTCATCCTACCGCTTCTCACTGCGGCCGCACTGGGCTTTTCCCCCTGGGCGGCGGCCTCCATGTGGCGCTGCCATGGGAGGATCGTCTCCACGGGCGACCCCCCCGCCCTGGTGCTGGCGCGCTGCGGACCGCCCGCCTACCGGCAGGTCCTCACCGGCGGCGAGGGCTCCACCGGTCTCGTGGTGGAGGAATGGACCTATTTCCAGGGGCCGAATCGCTTCATCAAGGTCCTGCGTTTCGTCGGCGGCCGGCTCGTGAACATCGAAACCGGCAAGCGCCAGTGAAGGCGGACCGGAGGCCGTCGTCCTCCCTCATCACCGAAATCCACAGCGGAACCACGCCATGCCCATCCACAACCTGCAACCGCTCGCGGCCCTGATCGCGGGCATCCTGATCCTGGTCTTTCCCCGGCTCCTCAACTACGTGGTCGCCCTGTACCTCATCATCGTCGGCGTTCTGGGCCTGATGCGATGATCCGGGTGCTCTGCCTGCTGGGCGTCCAGGACAGCGGCGAGGTCCGGGCGGAGCAACTGGCCAACGGCGCACTGCACATCCAGTTCCACGGGTCCGAGGACTTCCTGCGCCATCTGCCACGCAATTCCGGCCTCAAGGTGACCAAGGCCCTGCTGCTCGGCAAGGGCAGGACCCGGGCGCGGCCTCGCTTCGACGAGGCCGACGTGGTGGTCAACGCCATCGCCGATCCCGACGCGTGCCGTCTGGCGCTGGAAGAGGCCGAATCGCTGCTGGCGCAGACGCGTGTGCCGGTGATCAACCACCCGTCCCGCGTCTTGCAAACCACGCGGGACGGGATCGCGGCCCGGCTCGTGGGGGTGGAAGGCATCGAGATACCCCGAACCCTGCGCCTGTCTCCGCGGCGACTCGCAGAGGTCGAATCCCTGGCCGGGAGTGGCGAAGTCACCTACCCCTTTCTGTTCCGGCCGGCCGGGACCCACGGCGGCACCCAGCTCGATCTGATCCGGGAGCCCGGAGAACTGGCGGCGCTCGAGAAATACCCCTTCGACGGAAGAGACTACTACATGACGGAGTTCGTCGATTTTCGCTCCGCGGATGGGTTGTACCGCAAGCTGCGCGTGTTCGTCGTGGATGGTGAACCTTTCATCCGCCACCGCATCGTCTCGGATCACTGGAACATCCATCAGGACAGCCGAAACCGGTTGATGGCCGGCGATCCGGCCCTGCAGGCCGAGGAGGCCCGGTTCGTCTCCTCCTTCCGTCCGGAGACGATCCCGGCCCTGAAGACCATCCACGAACGGGTGGGTCTGGACTACTTCGCCATCGACGGCGCCTTGCGCGAGGACGGCAAACTGCTCGTGTTCGAAGTCAACGCCGGAGCGAAGCTTGCGCTTTCGGGACAGCCCCTGCCCCGGCACGTCCAGTCGATCGTTCGAGCCACCCGCCAGATGCTCCGGCACCGGGCCTCGCCACCCGCGCGAGAACGCGCTTGACCGGTGCCGACGTCCTGGGCAGCCTCCACGCGCAACCCATGCATTTCCCAGACTACAAAGAGATTTTCGACGCCCGTGGCGGTCAATACGAACGGGCCATGCGCCTGTATCCCGACGCCCGGGCGCAGGAGTTCGAGATGATCCTCGGCCTGGCCGATCTGCAGCCCGGCTGGCGGGTGGTCGATGCCCCCGCCGGTGGTGGATACCTCGCAGCCTTTTCCCACACCCCCGTGGAATGGATCGGCATCGAAACGACCTCGGTGTTCGGCAGCGCTTGCGCCGAACGGCGCCTGAACGTCGTCTGCACCAGGACGCTGACCAACCTGCCCCTGGCGGATGAAACCGTCGACTGCGTCATCAGTCTGGCGGGCGTACACCATCTCACCGATGCGGCCAAGACGCGCTTTTTCGGCGAGGCGCTCCGGATTCTTCGCCCGGGAGGCGTGTTCGCGCTCGCAGACGTTCACGAACACTCGCCGGTGGCCGCGTTCCTCAACGGATTCGTGGACGCACACAATCCCATGGGCCACGACGGGCTGTTTCTGGGAGAGCACACCACGGCGGCCTTGCGTGGATTGGGCTTCGGCGTGGAGAACGGGGAGCGTCACCGATATTTCTGGAACTTTCCATCGGAACGGGCCATGGGCCGGTTCTGCGGCCTGCTCTTCGGCCTGGAGGGCGTCGACGAAGACACCATCGCGCAGGCCGTCGCGGACATCCTGGGTCGGGAATCCACGCGGGACGGCGTGGCCATGCGCTGGGAACTCATGGGCCTGCGCTGCGTCAAGCCGTGACACGTCGGGGCCACCGAGACCGCACCGCGCCGGTGTCCTCTCAACGCTTGCAAGCCTTTACAATGGGTGTCTTTGTTTGTCCGTGCTGGTGCGTTCCCACCCATGACCATTGCACTGTTCGATCTCGACAACACCCTGCTCGCCGGTGACAGCGATTACGAGTGGGGCCGCTTCCTCGTGGAACACGGCGTGGTGGACGGCCGGGAATACGAGCGCCGCAACCGGGAATTCTACGAACAGTACAAGCAGGGCCGGCTGGACATCCACGAATTCGCCGCTTTCGCCTACCGGCCGCTGGCCGAGCTGCCCATGGAGCGTCTCCTCGCCCTACGCGACGCCTACATGACCACACGTATCCGGCCCATGATGCTGCCGGCGGCGCGCGCCCTCATCGAGCGCCATCGCCGCCGCGGCCATCGGATCGTCGTCGTCACGGCCACCAACCGCTTCGTGACGGAACCCATCGCCCAGGCCTTCGGTGCCGACGACCTCATCGCCACCGAACCGGAATTCCGCGATGGGCGCTATCACGCCCGTATCGAAGGGATCCCCGCCTTCCGCGAGGGCAAGGTCCAGCGCCTGGAGCAGTGGTTGCGCACGCACGGGGAGAGCCGGGCGGGAAGCTGGTTCTACAGCGACTCCCACAACGATCTACCGCTGCTCGAGTACGTGGAGCATCCGGTGGCGGTGGATCCGGATCCCGAGCTCGCTCGCACGGCCCGCGCGCGGGGCTGGCCCGTCATCACCCTGCGCGGGGACGCCGAGGGCCAGGCGGTCAATGCCTGAGATGGACCTGGGCCGGGCCCGCCGGGCGCTCACCCGGTACTACCGCTGGTTGCGCCGCTACGGGCTGAACGACTCGCACAGCGGCAACGCCTCGCTGCGCCTGGGCGAGGCACTGCTCATCACCCCCACGGGGGCCTGCGCCGACACGCTGCGGCCCAAGGACCTGGTCCATGCACCGCTGACAGGCCCCCGCCTGGAGCCGGCCTCGCGCGACTGGGCCCTGCACCAGGCCGTCTACGAGCGCCACCCGCGGGCGACCGCCGTCCTGCACAGCCACTGCCCCCATGCCGTGGCCCTGACCCTGGCCGGCGGTGATTTCCTGCCCGTGGACCTCGAGGGCCGGCTCTATTTCCCGCGCGTTCCCGTGGTGGACGTGGACGGCGCCCGGTATGTGGAAACGGCACCGGAGCCGCTGGCCGCGGCCCTGCAAGCCCACGGCCTCGCCATCATCCGCGCGCACGGCGTCTACGCCATGGGTCGCGACCTGGACGAGGCCTACAAGCTCACCTGCTCCCTGGAACAGTCCGCGCGCATCGCCTGGCTGGCCCGCACCGGAGCACGAGCACGATGAAACCTCCCAACACGCCCATCGTTCCCGGCCGTCGGCCATGGCCCGCCGCCGCGGCCCTGCTCGCACTGCTCGTCGCCGCCTGCGCGACCACTCCCGAGGGGCCGGTCTTCTACCCCAACGATCACTACCGTTCCGCGGGCGAGGCGGCGGCGCGATCGGCCCTGGCCGATTGCAAGGCCCGGGCGCGCGCCGCCGGGCTCTCGGAGCGGGCCGACGGCCAAGTGTTGCGCAAGGCCGCCGTGGGCGGGCTGCTCGGCGCGGCCGCCGGCGCCGCCTGGGGCGCCATCTGGGGCGGCGACGTCGCCCAGCGCGCGGCGGCCGGCGCCGCCGCAGGCGCCGCGACCGGGGCAGTCAGCGGTGGGATCGAATCGGCCACGCAGACCGATCCGACCTTCCGTGCCTTCGTCGCGCGGTGCCTGCGCGAGCGGGGCTACGAGATCCTGC
>JALSSO010000025.1 GCA_026984215.1 Gammaproteobacteria bacterium
GCCGGCGCCGCCGCAGGCGCCGCGACCGGGGCAGTCAGCGGTGGGATCGAATCGGCCACGCAGACCGATCCGACCTTCCGTGCCTTCGTCGCGCGGTGCCTGCGCGAGCGGGGCTACGAGATCCTGCGCTGGGAATAGACCCGGCCTCGCTACAGCAGCACCCGTTCCACCCCGCCGTGTTCCAGCACCGCCAGGAAACGGCGCTCCCAGTCCGTCCCCAGTCGGGCCCGGGCGAGTTCCACCACGATGTAGTCGGCCTCCAGACCGGTCTCGTCGGTGTAGCGGGACAAGCCCTGGAGGCAGGCCGGGCAGGCGGTGAGCAGCTTGGTCCCGGCGGGCGCCCGCGAGCCGCCCGTAACCTCCCGCAGACCGGTGCGCAGCTCCTCCAGCTTGCGGTAACGGACTTGGTTGGCGACGTCCGGGCGGGCGGTGCCGAGGGTGCCGGCCTCCCCGCAACAGCGCGGGGACAGGGCCACCTGTCCGCCCATGAGCCCCTGGACCACCTGCATGGGTTCATGGGTCTTCATGGGTGTGTGGCACGGATCGTGGTAGAGATGGCGCCCCTGGGCGGACTCCGCCAGCCCCATCCCTTGCTCCAGCAGGAACTCGTGCACGTCCAGCAACCGCGAGCCGGGAAAGATGCGCGCAAACTCGTAGGTGAGCAACTGATCCATGCAAGTGCCGCAGGAGACGATCACCGTGTCGATGTCCAGGTAGTTCAAGGTGTTGGCCACGCGGTGGAACAACACCCGGTTCTCCGCCGAGATGCGCCGGCCGTCCTCGGCGTAACCCGCCGCGGTCTGCGGATAGCCGCAGCAGAGATAACCCGGGGGCAACACCACCTGCACGCCCGTCTCGCAGAGCATGGCGATGGTGGCCAATCCCACTTGGCTGAACAGCCGCTCCGAGCCGCAGCCGGGGAAATAGAACACGGCCGGGGCGTCCTCGCCCGCCCGCTCCGGGTGGCGCAGGATGGGCACGTAGCGGGCGTCGGTGAGGCCCAACCGCGCCCGATAATCGCGCCGCGGCGGGGCCACGCGGATCGGCCTGCGCGCCAATTCCACCGCCTGCTTCACCGGCCCAGGCGGGGCCGTGGTGGCCGCGGGCGGAGCGCCCTCCCGCCCTAGCAGTCCGAAACGCCGCAACGCCCCGTGGGCGGCGTTGACCGCCGCGAATCCCAGGCGCCCGAGACCCAGCCGCAGCCAGCGGATGAGGGTCGGATCCGTCACATCGAGGAAGAACAGCGCCGCGCGCGCCCCGAGACTCGTGCGGCGCCGGCCCCGCTCCACCAGGATGTGGCGCATGCGGGCGGTGACCTCGCCGAAGTCGATGTCCACGGGACAAGGCGGCTGACACTTGTGGCAGACGGTGCAGTGGTCGGCGATCTCGTTCATCGCCGCGAAGTGGTGGTCGGACAGGCCGCGGCGGGTCTGCTCCTCGTAGAGGAAGGCCTCGATGATGAGGCCGGTGCCCAGGATCTTGTTGCGCGGCGAGTACAGCAGGTTCGCCCGCGGCACGTGAGTCATGCACTCGGGCTTGCACTTGCCGCAGCGCAGGCAGTGGCGGATGTCGTCGTTGAGCGCGCCGAGCTCGGTCTCCTCCAGGATCAGGGCCTCCTGCTCGACCAGGCGCAGCGACGGGGTGTAGGCCCCTTCCAGGCCGGAACCGGGCAAGAGTTTGCCGGGATTGAACCGACCTTCGGGATCGACCCGGCGCTTGTACTCGACGAAGGGCGCGAGGGCTTGTCGAGGAAGGTAGCGCACCTTGGTCAGGCCGATCCCGTGTTCTCCGGAGATGACCCCGCCGAGCGAGGTGGCCAGCTCCATGATGCGGTCCACGATCCGCTCGGCCTCCCGGAGCATCCGGTAGTTGGACGAATGCACCGGAATGTTGGTGTGCACGTTGCCGTCGCCGGCGTGCATGTGCAGGGCCACGAACAGCCGCTC